>JBBRPU010000332.1:0-4253 GCA_038227545.1 Candidatus Acidiferrales bacterium | reverse complement strand
TGCCTCCATCTTCCAGCTTTTTGGGAACGTACACCGGCCCATGCAGGCCTGCGAACGGCGTCTGGTCAGGTGCCACCTTCGGAGGCACGAGTTTGGACCAGATCCACTTGTTGTATTCCGCCTCCTCACCCTTTCGCGACCCGGGCACCCACCACATGGACACTTCAGAAACGTTGCTGGGATCCGTCACGTCCACAATCATGTTGCCGTTCACCAGTTGCCGGAAATAGCCGGGCTGGTGAATAAACGTTTCGTCCGGCGCGGTATCCAGGTACGCGTATTTTCCACCGTCATAATAATTGCGGTGGGTGCCCTGCCCGGTCGAGCCGGTATTAAATTCCGACAACTTTGCGATTTTCGAAGGGTCGGTTACGTCGTAGAAGCGCACGCCGCGCAGGCCTTTGAAATTTTTCCGCTTGTCATCCAGGTGTGGGTCATCGTACTTGCCGTTGGGAGCCTCCGGTGTGGAGTCGGTGATCGGTGTTTGCGACCCGGTCATCAAGATCCACTTTTTCAGGCTCTTATTGAACGCCACCTGCACCTGACCACCCTGGAAACCGCCTTTGTTGTACATGGTGGGTTTGCGGACATCACTGATATCAATGACATCGCCCTGTTGCAGCATGTACCGCCGATAGCCAATGGCCATCACCTGCATTTTGCCGTTGCGGTGGCCTTGGCGGAAATGCGCCAACACTTCCATGTTTTGTATGTATGTTCTACGGTCAAGATAAGAAAGGCTTTGGGAGGTAGGATGGCCATGATGATCGGCCAAAACCGGTAAACCAGAGACCGCCAGCCCGGCTCCCAGCCCTGCCGCGCTTCGCAGGAATTCGCGCCGGGACCTTGTTGAGGCGTCGGACCCGGACACTCCGGTACCTCGATCGCCAGGTTTGTTACATGCTTTCCGCGAAGTTCGCTTCATCTCGGCTCCATAACGGCGAAACAGGTCTGACCGCTGTACCACTTTTTTGTGGACCGGGTCAACATCTTAATGCGGCGCCCTGAAAACAATCGTCCTTTAATTGCCTGGGCCCGATGGGGTATAGTGGTCGGACCTTCTGCGCCGAGGTGCAAGTGTCACTTGCAAGCACGCCCAGCTACTCTTATGCAGTTGAAGCTCCTCTGATCCCGACATGTCCCGTTTCTGCGGACCAGTCGGCACCGAAACACGCAACGGCCAAGTCGGGTCTACTTGGGCCGTTCGCGCGTTACTTAAATCAACTCTCGTCTCTAAACATTGGTCTGATCTTAATACCAATCCTGCCGGCTCCCACGAGCTTCAGGGAGGTTCGCCATGTATAAGACAGTACAAACATCTCGTCTCTTCGAGCAGATCGTGCAGCAGATCGAAGAGTCCATCAACAGTGGACAGCTCAAGCTCGGTGATCAGTTGCCCGCCGAGCGCGAACTCGCTCAGCAATTCGGAGTAAGTCGTACCGCGGTTCGCGAAGCCGTTAAGACGCTGCGAGAAAAAGGACTGGTCGAAGCCCATCCCGGCCGCGGAACATTTATCACCAACAGCAGCTCCCACTCTATCTGGCACTCCCTCGATCGCATGATTCGAGAGGGGCAGCCGCAAGCCATGGTACATCTCGTGGAAGTGCGGGAAATTCTGGAACCGGAGATTGCCTCTCTGGCCGCGACGCGCGCCAGTAAGGACGATTTGGCGGCGATGCGCGAAGCGGTGGAAGTAATGGACAACACCAAAAAAGAACCGGAAGCGTTTATCGAGGCAGACCTCGATTTTCATTTGGCGTTAGCAGAAGCGGCCTCTAATCCGCTGATTCTTTCTCTCATTGATTCCATCGTGGGGGTCTTGCGAGAGCAGCGTATGGGCATTTTTGCTGTAGAGGGCGGAGCGGAGCGCGGGCAGTATCATCACAAAAAAATAATGGAATCGGTTGAGCATCGCGATGCCCGGGGCGCGCGAGAATCTATGCGCGCACACCTGCGGCAGGTGCGTGAAGATTCCGGTCATTCCACTAGCAAAGAATCTTCCCGGTTCACAAAAATTTCGTTGTAAGCGGAGAACGCGGCTTCATGGCAAATCTTGGATTCGTGGGTTTAGGTGTGATGGGTGGCGAAATGGTGGACCGGTTGTTGTCCAAGGGCCACGCCATCACCGGTTACAACCGCACTCGGTCGAAAGCCGAATGGTTAGTCAAAAA
Source organism: Candidatus Acidiferrales bacterium (assembly GCA_038227545.1). GTDB lineage: Bacteria > Acidobacteriota > Terriglobia > Acidiferrales > UBA7541 > Acidiferrum. Next base: position 2,082 of record JBBRPU010000332.1, on the reverse strand, counting down.
AGGTATGAAGTGGGGCGATTCTCCCCGGGCCGTGGCGCAATCCGCGGACGTGATTTTTTCCATGGTCACCAATTCTGCGGCATTGGCTGCCATTACTGACGGGCCGGACGGAATTCTTGCCGGACTCACTGCCGGCAAGATCTACGCGGACATCAGCACGGTGAGCCCCGCGGTCAGCCGGGAGGTTGCGGCTAAAGTTCGCTCCAAGGGCTGCGACATGGTGGACTGCCCCGTTTCCGGCAGTGTGATTACGCTGCAGGAAGGCAAGCTCTCCGTGATGGTCGGCGGCCGCGCGGATACATTCGAGCGTCTCAAGCCGCTGCTGCTGGATATCGGGCCCAAGGTGACGCATGTCGGCGACAACGGCCTGGCGCTGGTGCTGAAGATCGCTTCGAATTTGAGCCTGGCGGTGCAGATGTTGGCCTTTTCCGAAGGTGTTTTGCTCGCGGAAAAAAGTGGCATCAAGCGCGAAGTAGCTGTGGATGTGTTGACCAACAGCGTGATCGGTTCGCCCATGGTCAAGTATCGCGGGCCATTTGTACTGAAGCTCCCTGACGAAGCCTGGTTCAATGTAAACATGATGCAGAAAGATATGCTGCTGGCGCTGGAGCTCGGCCGCCAGGTGGACGTTCCTATGCCTACTACCGCGATCACCAACGAATTCCTGACCGTCGCGCGCGGCATGGGTCTGGTGGAACAGGATTTTGCGGTGCTCTTTGATGTATTGGCGCATATGTCGGGGGTCAAGCGATGACCACGGCGACCGACAAGCAGAAAACCAAATCCAAAGACAAGGCCAAAGAGAAGCCGGCCGCGAAATCCTCGAACAATTCCGCAGGTACGGCGGAGAGATCTCTGCGCATGTACCGCCGCATGCTGATGATTCGTCTCTTTGAAGAGCAAGTCAACGAGCTTTACACCCGCGCGCTCATGCCCGGGCTTGCGCATTTGTATGTCGGCGAAGAAGCCGTGGCCGTGGGAATTTGCGAGGCCTTGCGCAACGACGACTACATAACCAGCACCCATCGCGGACACGGACACTGCGTAGCCAAAGGCGCCGCTCCCGATCGCATGTTTGCGGAACTGCTGGGCAAGGAAGCCGGGTATTGCAAAGGCAAGGGCGGCTCCATGCACATCGCAGACCCCGCGACGGGAAACCTTGGAGCCAACGCCATCGTGGCGGGCAGCGCGGGAATCGCCACAGGCGCGGCGTTTTCTGCGAAGTACAAAGGAAAAGGCCAGGTCGCGGTGTGTTTCTTTGGCGAAGGCGCGTTGGGTCAGGGCGTAGTTTACGAAGTGATGAATTTAGCGGCGCTGTGGAAGTTGCCGGTGATTTACGTTTGCGAAAATAATATGTACAACGAGTACACGCATTTCCTGGAAACCACCGCGGGAGATATTTTAAGCCGCGGGCCGGCGTTCGGCGTCCCATCCGAAAGCGTGGACGGCCAGGACGTACACGCGGTTTTTGAAGTCGCCACCAGGCTGGTTAGTCGCGCCCGGGAAGGCGGCGGTCCTTCCTTCCTGATGTGCAACACGTATCGCTACACCGGTCACCACGTCGGCGATATCAGTCGTGAATATTACCGCTCCAAGCAGGAAGAGCATCACTGGAAAACCGAGCGCGATCCCATCAAGTTGCTGGCAGAAAAATTAATCAGCGGCAAGCAGACGGACGCTGCTGCACTCGTAAAGCTGGAAGACGAGATTCGCGAAGAGATGAAATCCGCGGTGGATTTTGCCATCGCCGCGCCTTACCCCAACGCCGACAAAGTGGATCAGGACGTGTATGCCTGAGGTCATCCCGGAAATCGCCAAGCGCGAACTGACGTTTGCGCAGGCGGTACGCGAGGCGCTGGCGGAAGAAATGCGCCGCGATCCTACCGTATGCATCATCGGCGAAGACGTGGCCGAAGCCGGCACCCCCTTCAACGTATTGTCCGGACTGGTGGAGGAATTCGGCAAAGAGCGCGTGATTGACACCCCGATTTCCGAAGCTGGATTTACCGGCGTTGGCGTGGGCGCGGCGATGAGCGGTATGCGCCCAGTCGTAGTCATCATGTTCGGAGATTTTTTAACCTT
>JBBRPU010000331.1:0-4293 GCA_038227545.1 Candidatus Acidiferrales bacterium | reverse complement strand
TCGGTGGGCACGCCCGTCCCTTGCAGCAAACTGATCTGCTTGGTCTCCTTATCCTCCACGGAAGTGCGCCGTCCCAGGGTATACAAATGATATTCGCTGAAACTTTCCTGCTGGAACTGATCTGCCCTTTTAGCCATATTGCCGGCCATCCCAGCCTCCAAACGCATCACCCTCCCATTGGCGGGCAGCCTGTTCAGATCTCCAGCCACCAGCTGCAGCCGCGCATTGTGAAACGCCGTGCCGCTGGTATTCGCGAGCGTCACCCAGCCATCCAGGTCAGCCGCTTTATCTTCGCGGCCCACCGTCAAAATATAATCCGCGTTCCAGGAAAGGTTGGTCGCCAGGTAAGAGGCTTCGACCTGCTGTTTGCGCGCTCCGGAATTCTCGAGCGACATCAACAGCGTCGGCCGTTCATACAGGTTCGCGGGCACCTCCGGAAAGCGGTAACTCTCGTTGTAGCCACCGGTGACAATATCGTTGCCAATTTTCCACACCGGCCCGTTGTTATCAGCCAGCAGCGTAGCCTTCACATCCTCACGCTTGGTCTCGCCGTTTTCGCGGAACGACCGCACCAGCGTCACTTCTCGTCCCACGTATTTATGCAGCAGTTTCGCCGGGTCCAGTAAGTCGTATTCGTAGTTCTGCTCAATCACGCCCAGCTTGTCCGGCTCCGTCAAAGAACGAAAATGCACGGTAGCGGGATTCACCGTCGCGGCAATGTCCGCAAATTTCAAGCTGAACAACCCGCTTGGCAAAGTGAGTTGCCGCACGTCGCGCACCAGCGCAATGTTGGAGTTGTAAACCGTCACATTCAGATCGGTCTGATCCGCAAGCGTAGTGGCCTGCGCATTTTTCTCTTTGGCGGCTTCCGTTTCCTGCTCCGCATCCGCTTTAGCAACGGCCACACTTTTGTGTCCGTGCTCAGCGGCATAAATCGCGCCACCTACCGTGCCACCCAGCACCACCGCCAGTCCCGTGGCCAGAAATCTCGTTTGAAGCTTACCGCGCCGCTCACTCATCTCATCACCTCGCTGAATATGTCGTCCGCTATTAGAACGCTGCCGCCACCATTTCTTGCGCAACCACAATGGTGGAATGTGTAGAAAACCGGTGCCCACACGCCGCAGTCGCGTGTGGAGACTTGGCACTACAACCGCCTAGCAACTACCTCCTACCAGCGCGCCCGCACCCGATACTTCAGCACCGAAGTCCCATCCTTCACCACCGGCACTCTAAACTGTGCCGCAAACGCCGCCGTCTTCGTCCCTTTATAAGTAGAAGACAACATCGTCCAGTCGCCACCAATCGGCTCGTTCACTTCCACCACAATCGGCGCGTCTTTGTGATTGCGCAGCGTAATTTCAAACTCCATCTCCCAGGTGTGACCATCAATGCGCTTGTAGTCGGTCTGTTTACGCTCGGCCACGATGTCGAACGCGTTGCCGATGTGCACCGTAACCGTCTCATCCTTGGGCGTATGGTCCATGCGGTCTTCGCCGATGAACAGCACGCCGCCCTTCGAATCTTTCTGATACACGCGCACGTTGCCGGCCGGCAACGGCATGCCCAGCCCGGCCTTCAGTTCATTCTTGAATTTGTAGTACACCAGCACCGCATCCTTCAGCGGCGAGCCGGGATTTTGCGCGTTGTGATAGTAAAAATCCTGCCCGTTCACGATGAAAACTTTCTCCGTCGGTACGCCCGTCCCTTGCAGCAAGCTGATCTGCTTGGTTTCTTTGTCCTCGATGGAAGTGCGCCGTCCCAGCGTGTACAAGTGATACTCGCTGAAATTTTCCTGGGCGAACTGCGGCGCGGCGGCCTTGGACTCCACCATCACTGAGTCGCGAGCCTCCATGGGCACAGCCGCTGGCAAACGGTTCAAATCTCCCGCCACCAGCTGCAGCCGCGCGTTATGAAACGCCGTCCCGCTGGTGTTTGCCAGCGTCACCCAGCCATCCAGGTCCGCCGCTTTATCCTCGCGGCCCACGGTCAAAATGTAGTCCGCGTTCCAGGAAAGATTTCCCGCCAGGTAAGAGGCTTCGATCTGTTGCTTGTGTCCGCCAGAATTTTCCAGCGACATCAGTAACGTGGGATGCTCGTAAAGATTTCCGGGCACTTCCGGAAAACGGTAGCTCTCGTTATAGCCACCAGTAACGATATCTTTCCCGATTTTCCACACCGGCCCGTTGTTGTCGGCCAACAGCGTAGCTTTCACGTCCTCGTGCTTGGTCTCGCCGTTCTCGCGGAACGAGCGCACCAGCGTCACTTCCTTGCCCACGTATTTGTGCAGCAGCTTCGCGGGATCCAGCAAGTCGTACTCGTAATTCTGCTCGATGACGCCCAGCTTGTCCGGCTCCGTCAACGAACGAAAATGCACCGTCGCCGGATTCACGGTCGCCGCGATATCCTCAAATTTCAAATTACATAATCCGGTGTGCAGCGTCAGCTGCCGCACATCGCGCACCAGCGCAATGTTGGAGTTGTAAACGGTTACGTTGAGATCGGTCTGATCGCCGAGGGTGGTGGCCTGCGCGTTCTTCTCTTTAGCCGCTTCCGTTTCCTGCTCAGCAGCTTTTCCGCGCCCACGTCCCGCGGCATGCATCGCGCCGCCTGCGCCGCATCCCACTACGACTGCCAGTCCGGTCGCCAAAAACTTGGTTCGCATCGTACGACGCTGCTCGCTCATCGCCTCACCTCGTCCAGAACTTGTTGTGCGCGTTTCTCGTCCGCACTTAGAACGCCAGAGCCGATTTCTCTTGCAGGCGCACTTGTCATGTTTTTTTACAGTGCGATCCTGCCGCAGGCGGCTGGCGAGTCGATTCTGCAGACTTTTTTTGAACCTTCATCAACTATTCCTTCACGGGCTCCCAACTCCCGCCTCCGTCGCTGGTCGCAAACAAACCGCGCCCGGCGCCGTCGAGAATCGTCGCGTGCAAAGCATCCGCCGCGCGAATCCCCGCTAAATCCCCCGTGACCGGCGCCGCCACTTTTGCCCAATGCCCCCCACCATCCGCCGTCCGCAAGATCAATCCTCCACGCCCCACAATCCAGCACACCACCTCACTGGGCGCGGAACCGCCCACCAATTCCCGCGTCGTCCCACTCACTTGCTTTGACCAGTTGAGCCCGCGGTCCGTGGATCGTTCGACGAGCCCTGCCGCGCCCAGTCGCCACAACACCGTGCCACCCGGCGTCAAAATCATCTTTGCGTCGGCAGCGGCGTTGCCCTTCAACGAAGTGCGCGCATAGCCAGCGGTCATCTCCGCCTGTGCGGTAGTGGCCACGTCGGCATTCGCTTTCAAATCCGCATCCTTTTTTTGCGCCGCGCCTGCTCCAGCCTGCGCTGACACAATTTCACTTCCAGGCACAGGGGGCGGGTTGGGAGCCGCCGAACCCACCGCGGTAATAGCTTCCACTTTTTCTTTGCCCAACGCATCCCGCTCCTGCAGCGGAGCTTGTTTCGCGCCTTCCGCCTTCGGTGAAAGAATCACTCCATTTTTTGCCATCATTGGCAAATTTTTCATCTGCCGATCCTGGATGCCAGGCTCCGCCGCAGGAGCAGCCGGCGCATTCGCATGCGAGCGGGGCGAGCTCAGAGAATCGGAGGCTTTCGCGCGGCTCTTCGCAGACGTTGCAGGCTTCGTCTCGGAATATTTATCCGCGCGCATCTGCTGGTCCGTCGCGATTCGTCCAGCTAGCGTGCCTCCGGAAGGCCCGCGTGCATTCCGGTCATCCTTTGAGAAGCGATCCGTAAGTTGCAATTCCTCTTCAGCGGGCAGGCTGCGAGCTTCGGATGATTCCCCCGGCCCGGTTTCCCCATTGGCAGCACGCGAGGGCTGAACGGCCGTGTCGCGCAAATCGTTTTCGGGCGCGCGCGTCTGCGGAATCTCAGTGCGCCCATCTTCGGCCTGTTGTTTCGCCACCTGAACATTTTGCGCGGACTCAAGAACCTTCGGCTTGTTGTCCCGCACCGCCACCCAGATCAATAATCCTGCCGCGATCGCGCCCGCAGGCGCGACCCATCGCCAAGTTCGCGTTGCCCGAACAGCTGCAGCATGCTTCTGGATCCTTGATGGACTCGAAGGACTTCCCGGAATCGTAAGGCTCGGATTCTGCCGTGCTGCGTAGTCAACATATAGCGCACCGGTCGATAAAACCGATTTGCGCATTTCCATCACCTTTTCTTGTTCCTCTTCGGCTTGCAGTTCCACCTCATCGCTGCTTTCCAGATGAGCCAGAATCTCCTGGCACCGCGAACACGCCGCGACATGCGCTTTCACCGCAGTCATCTCG
>JBBRPU010000330.1:0-4302 GCA_038227545.1 Candidatus Acidiferrales bacterium | reverse complement strand
GTCTCGCGCTGTATCCCGAATTCGTATCCGCCATTGAAGACATTTCCGGGATCGCTTGCGGTTATCGCCCGAAAGGAACCATCGAAGCTTTTTTCTCGGGCGACGCCCCGGCAAAACTTAGCACCGTTGTCGCTTTGCATCACGGCCTGGGACTTAAAGCCGAGCCGCTCAGTGCGGAAGATGCGCGCGAACTGGAACCGGCGCTCGGCGATGATCTTGCCGCCGCGGTGTTACGGCCCGACGAAGCCTCGGTAGACAATCGCGAACTGACACGCGCCGCGTTGATCGCCGCCGAGCGCGCCGGCGCAAAAATCTTTTCCGGCAGTATCGTGCAGGCCATTTCCCGCGGCGATCACCACGATAGAAACAGTCGCAGCGAGCACCAGCAGCAACGCTGCCACGGCTTGCTCGTTGATGGAAAAAAGATCGCAGCGCGCTGGACGGTCATCGCCGCAGGCTGCTACTCCGCAACAATAGAGGGAGCCGAAGCGTTCGCGCCGGTTCGCCCCGCGAAAGGCCAGATGCTGGCCCTGCGCGCGCCAAACTTGAAAATAGATCGCGTTTTGTGGTCCGAGCAGGTGTACCTCGTTCCAAGAAATGACGGGAGAATCCTTGCCGGCGCCACCGTCGAGTACCTGGGCTTCGAAAAAGGAGTCACCGCGGGAGCCATCCACAAAATTCTCGCCGGAGCCCTCGAGCTCGCTCCCGGCCTCGTCAACGCGCAAATAGCAGAAACCTGGGCAGGACTGCGCCCCGACGCCCCTGATCATTTGCCGATCATCGGCCCGACGGATCTTGAGGGATTGCTGATTGCCACCGGACATTTTCGGAGCGGTATTCTGCTGGCTCCCATTACGGCGCGACTGATTCGTGAGTGGATTACCACACAAAACGTGAGCGTGGATTGGGAGCGCTTCAGCCCCATGCGTTTCGTGGAAACCGCGAAAGCCACAAATTTCTAGCCACACATTTCGGCAAAAACTTCCCAGCGACCCTCAAGACAAGTGGCAAGCCGAGCGGCTCCGCAAATCTATTTCTGCTCGCGCGTGGTGGGCGGCGTAATCGGCGAGGAGTTTCCCACATCCGTGAACCGCACCTGGTCGCCTTCCAAAAACAAATCGCGTTCCAGCACAATATCCAGAGTTGAGCCGCGCGGCAGTTGCGCTTCCGGCCCGCGCGTCAACAATACCGCCGCCAATCCCGCCAGTCCCCCCGCTCCTGCTCCGATGCCCGCGCCCTTTGCGCTTCCCGCAATCGCACCGATACCCGCGCCGGTTGCAGTGGTGGTGGCTACCGTCCCGGCGTCCTTACCCTTCCCGCCGCCGCCCGTTACTTTTCCTTCTGAATCCGTCGTTTCATTTCCGCCACTGTCAGCGGTGCGCGGCGCGGCAATCAAGTTCACCGTGTAGCCATTCGGAAATATCAGCGTGTTCAGCCGCATGCGAAATTCGCCGCGCCCTTTTATGCGGCCGGGCCGTTTCGAATCCAGAAGTTCCCCGCGAACGTACGATCCAATGGGGATTACCACACGATTATTTTGCGTAATCGGAAAAGACGTGCGCAGATACACCGAATCGCCGGCTTTGGCATTGCGCGTGGAAATGCCATTTTCCAATACCACCGCGACGCGTGTGCCAGCCGGCACGGTGACGCGCTCGGAAGTGCCCAGGTGTCCCGCAATGGTTGACTTGGCCCGAGGCCCTACCGGATCCGGCGCGGAAGTTTGCGGGCCGTCCGGCTGCTGCGCCACAGCAGCGGGAATCAGGATGACCGCGGCGCTTAACGCGGCGCCGATAAATTTCGCAAAATGTTTTCGCGGCACAAACACTCGCTGCATGAAGCACCTTCCCGTTGCTTTATTCCGATGCGATCAGCGGAATCGAGGATGCCCAAATAGTACGCCGCCACCGGTCGCTTGCGCGTTAAATTCGGCGCGCGCATTGACCCGGTTGTCGGGCCCAAGCTACGCTGGCCTGTCCATCGGAGGCCTAATGGCAAAACTGGCATTGATTTATGGCATGCGGCTGCTGCCGGAAGACGATCTTGGCGAAGTGCGCGACGCCACCGTGGTGTTAAAAAATGGACGCAGCGCGCGCGTGACCATGCACCTTATCGAAGGCAGCAAGGAAGAGATTGAGACCACCTTCCGGCAGTCTATCGAAGCTTTTTTTGAAATGTATCCGGAAATCTAGCGCGCCCTGGCGGAGCCCCGGAAACTTCTAGCGGTTGCCGAAGTTTTCAGGATCCGCGTTGGGGTCGCCCAGGCTGTCGTTGATCAACACCGTAGATTGTCCGGTCAGCTCGAATCGCTTGCGGCATTTGTAGCAGGCCACCAGGTCATCCAGCCGCACCATGTACGAACTGGCTTTCGCGAAGCGCTTGCGATCCTCTTCGCCCGCGCCGCGCGGCAGTTCCTTTTTCTTGCGGCAAACTTTCCAGCGCACCGGAGCTTCAAATTCTCCCCGGCAGCTGGGGCAAACCAGCTTTATCTTTCGTGCTTCTTCTTTTTCGTTATAGAAATTGCGTTCGTCCATAATTATCGCGCGGGCGCGTTCACCGCTTCGTCAATTGTAACAAATCCGAGTCCCAGGTCACGCCAGCGCGGCAGCCAGTACTGCAGCGCGGTCAGCGTCGCGGAACGATCGCCGTTCAAAAAACGATGATCGCCATCGTGCAGGCAGAGTATATCCCCGCTGCCGGTTTCAGAGTACTTCCCATCGCGAACGGCCGATTGGGCACGTTTCGCAATGACCTCCATCCGCTGGATCAGCCAATCGGCCGGTTTGGCGCGCCAGTCTCCCGGCAAGTGCGTCCACAGCACGGTGTCCAATTTCTGTGCTTTGGCTTCAGAAATCACCCACGGATTGCGCATTCCAAAGGGTGGACGAAACCATCTCGGCGCCGCGCCAGTGGCGGCAGAGATAGCCTCATCGCATTGCTGAAGTTCTCGACGAATCTGTGCAGCGGAGCGCCAGAATAGATTCACGTGATTTTCAGTGTGATTCGCCACCACATGCCCCCGCCGGGCGATTTCGCGAACCAACTCCAGGCATTCACGCGCAAACCGCCCGATCACAAAAAAAGTGGCCCGCGCATTGTGAGCATCCAGCAAATCCAACAACTCCGGAGTGATTTTCGGATTAGGGCCATCATCGAAAGTAATGGCTAGCTTGCGCGGTGAATTCGTGCGCCACACGGTCGGGCCAAAAAGACTGGAGCGAGGATTTGCCGCGCCGTACGCTACCGTACCGGCCGCTGCGGCCAGCGCAAGCGGCGCCCCGATAAGCAATGGATTCACGGAGCCATTGTCGCACGCGGCATTATTTTTGAAACTGCGCCTATGCTGGTTTACGCATTTCGTGCAGGTCAATGCCCAGCTGCTGGCATTTTTTATACAGGTGACTGCGCTCCAGGCCCATGGCCCGCGCCACGTTGGTCATATGAAAATTGTGTTTGCGAATTTCCGCCAGCAAAGTGTCGCGCTCGAAAACCTCGGTGCGCTCCGCCAGCGTGCCGCTCGTTCCTGTGTGCGAGTCGCCCGCTGCACCGGCATTCGCACCGGGGGCCGGCAAGACCAGCCGCACATCTTCGGCCACCACCGAATTTCCCGCAGACAGCAGGATCAGGCGCTCCACCACGTTACGCAGCTCGCGCACATTTCCCGGCCAACTGTAGCGCTGCAATTCTCCCACCGCGCCGGAATCGAATTCCTTCTCCTTCCACCCGTTCTGCGCCGCCACCTGTCGCGCAAAATGCGCGATCAGCCCGCTCAGATCCTCCTGTCGCTCGCGCAACGCCGGTAACCGCAACGGAAAAACATAAATACGATGAAACAAATCCTGCCGAAACCCATTTTCCTTGACCAGCTTTTCCAGATCGCGATGCGTAGCCACCAGCACGCGCACATTCACGCGAATAGGCTTGTCGCCGCCCACGCGTTCCACTTCGCCTTCTTCCAGTACGCGCAAGAGTTTTGCCTGCATGGCCAGCGGCATGTCGCCAATCTCGTCGAGAAACAGCGTGCCCCCGTCCGCTTGTTCGAATTTCCCCAGATGTTTCGCGGCCGCCCCGGTGAACGACCCCTTCTCGTGGCCGAAAAGCGCCGACTCAATTAATTCTGCAGGCACCGCGGCGCAATTCAGCGTCACAAACGCATTTTCTCGGCGGTTTGATTTTTCGTGAATCGCGCGCGCCACCAGTTCCTTGCCCGTGCCGGTTTCGCCCAGAATGCACACACGCGTGTCGCTGGGAGCCACGCGGTCAATCTCGGCAAAGAGTTTTTTCAGCGCTGCACCACCACCG
>JBBRPU010000329.1:0-4309 GCA_038227545.1 Candidatus Acidiferrales bacterium | reverse complement strand
GTTGGCAATCAGCAGATCAATGCGCGTGATATCCATGTGCACGATGCGCCCGGCGCCCATATTCATGTGCCCTACTTCGCTGTTGCCCATCTGTCCTTCGGGCAACCCCACCGCGGGCCCTGAGGTGCGAATCAGCGTATTAGGAAATTTGCGGAGTAACTCGTCGTAAGCAGGCTTCCGCGCCAGCGCGATGGCATTCCCCGCCGTCTCCGCGCGATATCCCCAGCCATCCAGCACCGTCAGCACAATCGGTTTCGTTTTTTTATTCATAGCGCGTCAGAATACACGGATTTGCCACGGGCTTATAGGTAAGCGCGCACATTTTTCACAAAAATGCGCAACGCATCGTCTTTTTATTTGCTGCTTATTTCACGCAAACCCGCCAGCAGCCGTTCCACTTCGTCCGCGGTGTTGTAGTGCACCAGCCCAATGCGCAGCAGCCCGCCGCTTTCCTGCACGCCAAGCCGCTCAGTCAGGTTCAGCGCGTAGAAACATCCATCCCACGTAAATATCCCGCGCTCGGCCAGAAATGTGGCCACTTCCGTCGGCGTATGCCCGTCGAGGCGCAGCGATACCGTTGAGCAGCGCTCGTCGAATCGCTGCGGGTCCGTAATCCCGAATATGCGCAAACCGCGAATAACCTTCAAGCCCGCCATCAACTGCGCGAGCAACTTCATCTCGTACGCATGCGTGACGCGATACGCAGCAAGTAGCGCGCTGCGACGGTCGCTAGCGGCCGCATCATGCCGCCGCCCCAGTTCCGCAAGATAATCCACCGCCGCCGCGATGCCGGCGATCAATTCCTGCACCTGCGTACCTGTCTCCCAGCGATCCGGCAGCGCCTCGGGCGCCGGCCGCACTTTGTACGGCGAAAATCGCATCAGGTGCTCGCGCTTGCCGTAAAGCGTGCCCATGTGCGGCCCAAAAAATTTGTACGGCGAACAAGCCAGAAAATCGCAGTCCAGCGCTTGCACATCAATAACGCCGTGCGGCGCATAGTGCACCGCATCCACAAAGAGCAGCGCGCCGGCGGCGTGCGCTATCTTCGCGATTTCCGCCACTGGATTGATCGTTCCCACCGCGTTCGACGCGTATCCCACCGCCACCAGCTTCGTTTTATTCGTGATTTTTCGTTTCAGGTCCTCCATATCCAGCGTGCAATCCGCTTCGCGGATATCCACTTGCCGCACCACCACGCCTTCTTCTTCCAGCGCGCGCCACGGTGCCACATTCGCGTCATGGTCCAGCGTAGTCACCACCACTTCATCGCCGGCTTTCAGTTCCCTGCCAATCGCTCGCGACAGCGCGAACGTAATCGTAGTCATGTTCTGCCCGAAGCTGACCTCGTCCGCCTGGCAATTGAAAAAATCCGCCATGGCCTGCCGCGCGCCGCCAATCATCGCGTCATTGCGGCGGCTGGTCGCAAATGCGCCGCAGGTATTGGCATTGTCATGGAGCAAATAGTTGGAGATAGCATCCACGACCTGCCGCGGAACCTGCGTCCCCGCGGGCCCATCCAGAAACGCCGCAGTCTGGCCGTTAACCTGAGTTTTCAGAGAAGGAAATTGCTCCCGCACCCACACGTTATCCAGCGATTTTCCTGCGGCATGCGCAACAGTTGAGCTCATGGTGTTCTCCAGCGCGCTAGTTTCTCACAGCGGCATCGTAATGCCACATTGGCTGTTGCGGATGCCGCGCAACCTCGTGTTAGCATCGCAAAGTCCCTCACTCATGCCGCTTTGGCGCCGGCTATCAACTCTGCGCCACGCTTCTCTTTGAGGTGTCTCTTGCCGGAAACTTTCTCGCCCACCGAGCGTACGCGTGTAGTGCGCGAACCGCATCGCGGCTCGTTCGATCGCGAAACCATCTACAAAATCCTCGACGAAGGTTTCGTCTGCCACGTGGGCTTCAGCATGGAAAATCAGCCGTACGTGATTCCCACCATGTTCGCGCGCGTAAACGACGACATTTATTTTCACGGCTCCGCTGCCAGCCGCATGCTCCGCGGCGTGAGCGGCGGCCTGCCGGTATGCGTTACCGTCACGCTAGTTGACGGCCTGGTCCTGGCGCGCTCGGTATTCAATCACTCCATGAACTACCGCTCCGTGGTCGCGCTGGGCAAAGCAACGCTCGTGGATGCGCCGGAAGAAAAACTTGCCGCCTTGCGCGCTTTCACGGAAAAAATCCTGCCCGGACGCTGGAATGACGCGCGCCCGCCCAGCGACAAGGAATTGAGAGCCACCAGCATTCTGCGACTCCCGCTGCTCGAAGTTTCCGCCAAGATGCGCACCGGTGATGTGCAGGATGACGAGCCCGACTACGTTTTGCCGATCTGGGCGGGAATTCTGCCGCTGCGCCTGACCGCCAGCGAGCCCATTCGCGACGCTCGCTGCGATGCCGCTCTGCCCGTGCCGCCCAGCGTCACCGGCTTCGACCAGCGCCTGGCCGGAAAATAAATTACGCCTGCACCGCGCGAACCAGATCCGCCACCAGCCCATAGCCGGTAGCATCAATCCCAGGGTTGTGCTCCACAATGGACAACCCAAACACATCCATATCAAAGCGAATCGCCGAGCTGGAGCTTTCCAGATTCGCCAGCGGGTCGCTCGCCAGCAATAATTCCGGCGCCACCGTGCATTCCACGCCTAGCCCTCGGCGTTCCGCGCGACAAACCAGCTTGTAGCGCATCCCCGCGCCTCGCACGGAGCGAATTTTTTCTTCGCTCAACTCGCGAATTCCCGTTCGCCGCACCTGCTCTATCTTCACCGGCACGCCCATCAATACAATCGCCAGTGCCGCCACCTTGAAAGCCGCGTCCCAGCCATCCAGGTCCGCGGCCGGATCCGTTTCCGCAACGCCCATCGCTTGCGCTCGCTTCACCGCTTCATCCAGCGAGCAGCCGCGCTCAATTTCCGTCAGCACCACATTGGTTGTGGAATTCAGAACGCCATGGAATCCGCGCAGATCCACGGCCGGCAGCCCCAGCGGAAACATCGAAAAAATGGGCACGCCATCCATAACCGTGGATTCGTACAAAAACTTTTTCTTTTTGTCGCCCGCCAGCCGCGTCAGCTCTTCGAAGGCATAGATGATTGGCCCTTTGTTCGCCGTCAGCGCGTGGGCGCCAAATTCCAGCGCCGCTTTCAGATGCTCGACGGCCGGCTGGCCATTCAGCACATTCAGCGGGCTCGCTTCGATGAGCACATCCGCGTGAGACTTTTCCAGCCACTCGTGCACGTTGTTGGGCTGCGCATCGCGGGCCGCCGGCCAGTGCCCGTTAATTATGGCGATGGGATTAAAACCGTGCGGATCCGCCAGCCATCCGGAACGCCGCGTAGCCACGCCCGTAAGACGCCAGCGAATGTCGTAGCGGCGGCGCAGCTCCGTTTCCTTGGCAACCAGCACACGCAGAAACGCTCGGCCTACGTTGCCACACCCCACCAGCGCGAGATTGTACGAAGGCAAGGTCTAATCCCTCAAACGAAACCCGTCGAAGTTATCTGCTCGTGAAAATCAAAGGAGCTAGTGCGCCGCCCCATCCAATTTTGCCGCCGCCGCCGAAATCAACGCCGCTTCATCCTGCAGCACCCGCGCCACCACCACGATGCTGTCGTCCGCCAGTTTCCACTGTTTCAGCTCAATCGCTTCACGAACCGCGGGCATAGTCTTCACCGAGTAGCCGGTGTAGAAACCGGGCGCGTAGATTTGATGCTTGAACCACGGCCGGTTCGGCAGCCCCTCCGCGTTCGTTAACTTACGTTCGCTCTCGATCAGCAGTTTGTTCACTTCGGCCAGCGACGCCGACGCCAACTTGGAGCCGCCGTTGAGATTCACCTTTTCGTACGCCTTGCGGTATTCCTCGGCGCTGCGGTTCAGGGCTATTGACGCATTCTCCAGTGGCGCAAAATTCAAAATAGGCGCCACCGCTTCTGCAACCGGCACCGCCAGCGGCTTCTTGGGATCATCGATCGCCTGAAACAGGCCTTCTTCGATCTCGCGGTTGCGTTCCTGAATCTCCGCTTGCGTCTTCTGCGCCAGGGTTTTCAGTTCCTTCACATACGTTTCCATCGTATCCGCGAAATTTCCGAATTCGAAGGGCAGCAGTTCCGCATCCGCCAGTCGCAAAGCGGCGGTACCCACCGTCTGTGACAGCGCGCGTCCGTAGCGAAAATCTGTATCGCTGAAGTGCGTGTACCAGTAAAAATCGTCGTAGATGGAATGATAAATTCCGCCGCCATCTTCTCCACCGAAACCGATATTGAGGGAAGCCACGCCTTCGTGCTGCAAAAATACCGAGAAGTCCGAGCCC
>JBBRPU010000328.1:0-4312 GCA_038227545.1 Candidatus Acidiferrales bacterium | reverse complement strand
ATGCGGCGCATGTCAGCTTTTCTGTCCCATTCGACGTTGCGTCAGTAGCAGTTGACCATAGTCATCCACTTGCGCTCGCCACCGCGGTGGGATTAGGGTAGTCGCGCTGTATTCGAGAACAATCGCCGGACCAGACAAGCTCTCGCCGGCACGCAGGTCGTCACGTTGATAGACGAGGGCTGGTTGCCTACGGCCATCGAATACTAGTTCCACGCTATGTACTTGAATCTGTTTTGCATGGCTGCGCTTGGGGATTTTCTCTGCGGGAGGTTTGTCGGTGACACCCGTCGCTCGGCAACGCACATTCACAATTTCCACTTGTGCCTCGTCGTTGTGATAACCGTAATGCAGTTGGTGCGCCCGGTGAAAAGCCTCCACCACGTTTTCCGCAACCGGGACGTTTAGTTCAAACGCCTGACCGAGATAACGTATGTCCAGGCTGTGATTAAATTGCATTTTGTTCCGCGTAAATCCTCCCGCACGCAGCGTGCGCACCGCCTGAATGTCCAGAGCTCTCCACAATTTATTGAGCTGCTGAGAATGTGATCGCGATGTTCCCGCAGGCAGCAAAACCGTGCGCGACAATTCTTTCACTACATCGGCGCGGAGTATTCCCAGCGCCGACAAGCCGCCAGGAAAAACAGGGACGAGCACGCCTCGCATGTCAAGCGCCGCCGCAAGATCACAAGCGTGCAATCCGCCGGCACCGCCGAATGCGACCAGCGAGTAATCGCGCGGGTCGTGCCCGCGCTCGATGGAGATGACGCGAATGGCTTTTTCCATCACGGCATTCGCGACGGAAATGATTCCTTGGGCAAACGCTGCGACAGAGCGAAACGCCGTGTGTTTAATTCCTCGCTGCATGAGCTCGTGAGCTCTCTGCACATCCAGCGAAAAAGATCCGCCAAGAAGCCCGTTGTTTCCCAGATGACCAAGGACCGCATGAGCATCCGTCACAGTAGGTTTTGTTCCGCGGCCGTAGCAGATCGGGCCGGGCTCCGCACCGGCGCTCTCAGGACCGACACGCAAAGCGCCCCCGGCATCGAGGCGCGCGATGGATCCGCCTCCGGCGCCCACGGTGTGAATTTCAAGCATGGGCACAGCGACGGGAAATCCGGCGACCACCGCTTCGCTGGTGGTGTGCAGATCTTCCGTGAGCAGCGCCACATCGGTGGAGGTTCCGCCCATGTCAAAGCTGACGCATTTGTCGAGGCCAGCGAGTTTCGCCGCATGCGCCGCGCCGATCACTCCGCCGGCCGGGCCCGAGAGAATTGTGCGCACTGGTTCTCGCGCGGCTTGTTCCGCGGAAATAATTCCGCCGTTGGATTGCATGACGCGCACGCGGGGTAATGACGAAGCGTTTGATTTTCGATCCCGACTTGGCGAGGGAGACAACGACACGATACGAGCGGAGATGTCGCGCAGATATCCGCTCATTACCGGAGCGAGGTAGGCGTTGATAACCACCGTGGACGTCCGTTCATACTCACGGAACTCTGGAAGAATTTCATGGGAGACGGAGACGGCGAAACCCGCAGCTCTGAGATTGCCTGCGATTTGCTTTTCATGCTTCGGGTTGCGGAAAGAAAAGAGAAAGCACAACGACACGGAATCCGGCTTTAGCTTTTTTACTTCGCGAGTGATGCGCCAAATTTCGTTTTCGGTCAGCGCCTGAATGACATCGCCATCGGCGGCGATCCTTTCTTTTACGCCCAGGCGGAGCGAGGGAGAAATCAGCGGCGCGGCTTTTTGCGCGAAGAGATCGTAGAGCCTAGGCCGCGCCTGCCTGCCGATTTCAAGCACGTCTTCAAATCCCGTGGTGGTAAGTAAAACTACTCGGCCGCCGCGCCTTTCGAGCAAGGCGTTGGTTCCGACGGTGGTGCCGCAGACCAGATCAAGAGCATTTTCATCGCGCGAGTTTTCTGCCATGGCAAGTTTCACCGCGTCGGCGATAGCTTCCGCGGGCGCACCCGGCTTCGATGCGACTTTAGTGATTTGCAATTTGCCGCCGCGAATAAAAACGCAGTCCGTGAAGGTGCCGCCGCTGTCAATGGCGATGCGCATGAATGGGAGATTCTACATTACCGTGGCGGGGTTCGGTGTTCACTCACGTGCTGTGGCGATTGTCGGATTGATGAGAATGTCGACGCGTCGACATTTGCGCTAGATGTCGGTTTGGTGGCGGTTGAAGATTGAAGCGGGTTCCTCAGCCGCCTGAAGAAGGCGGCGGCTTCGGAATGACAAGTTTTGTTTCGAGTGGTGGCTATGAAAATGGTGGCGATGTCGGACGATGAAAATGTCGAAGCGTCGACATTTGCGCTAAATGTCGGTTTGGTGACGGTTGAAGATTGAAGCGGGTTCCTCAGCCGCCTGGAGAAGGCGGCGGCTTCGGAATGACAAGTTTTGTTTCGGAGGTGGCTATGAAAATGGTGGCGATGTCGGACGGTGAAAATGTCGACGCTTCGACATTTGCGCAATTTATTTTCACGGGCCGAAGCCAACGAATAGGCGTTTTCACGTGAAACAAGGTTGTGGAAATCTTTTAAATCAAATGCGCAGTATGAGTTGGGGGAGAGATGCATAACGTTTGCATTCGAATGAGCGGAGTTTTCACGGGCGTCTGCGGCGCGATGGATGCCGATTCGAATTTGCTGCCAGTTCGAATAAGTTGGCGACTAGAAAATTTACTTCGCGAACTCAGCTCAGAGCCAGCGCGGGGTCGGGCTCGAGGGACGCGCTTGCGAATACGGCGGCGCGGAAACGCGGGTGGGCTGCGGCGGCGATCATGGCAGCGTTATCGGTGGAGAGGGCGCGGCTGGGGAAAAACACTTCGAGTCCACTTGACGCGGCGCGTTTTTTAAAAGTGGAACGCAGCTCGGAATTGGCGGCCACTCCCCCGGACACTAGGATAGATTCGGCAGACACGATTTGCGCGGCGACCAAAGTGTGATCCACCAGGGTGCGGACCACGGCTCGCTGGAATTCGCGGATCAACGCGAGAGTTTGCGACTTGCACAGTAAAAGCAATTGCTCTTTTTTTGCCTGGCTTTGTAAAGCGGATTCGCGCGCGCGAATTTCTTCGTGGTATTCAGGATGCTCGCGCAAGTGGTAAAGGACGGCAGTTTTCAGCCCGCTGAAGCTGAAATCCAGAGGGTTGCCTTTCATTTTGATGGGTCCAAATTTCACGGGTGCGGGGGTGGCGTGATCTGCGAGCGCCAGATAGTCCAGAATTGGGCCGCCGGGATAGCCGAGCGCTAGGAGCTTGGCGACCTTGTCGTAGGCTTCGCCGGCGGCGTCGTCACGCGTCTGGCCGATTTTGCGGTAGTTGAGCAGGCCTGCCGAAGAATTCTGATTTTGCGTGACCTCGTACAAAACAGTGTGGCCGCCAGAAACTATCAGGCAGATTGCCGGAAGTTTTGCCTGGCGACCTTCGCGGCGGGCTTCGAGAAAAACGGCGTGGACGTGACCTTCCAGATGATTGATGGGGATCAGCGGTTTCTGCAACGCGGCGGCGAGGGTTTTGGCGTAGGTGATGCCGACGAGCAGAGCGCCGACCAGGCCGGGGCCTTGCGTTACGGCGATGGCATCGAGGTCGTGCAGCTGGACTGCAGCCTGGGAAAGAGCTTCACGGACGACCGGAACGATCTGGCGGAGATGCTCGCGGGAGGCGAGCTCGGGGACGACCCCACCGTATTTCTGATGGATGTCAATCTGGGAAGCGACCACGTTCGAGAGAATTTGTAGATCATCGGTGACCACTGCGGCGGCGGTCTCGTCACAGGAGGATTCGATGCCGAGTATTTTCGTGGTCATGATGACCAATCCATTGTTCTACAGTGAGGGTTGGATTGACAAATCGTCAGGGCTGCCGCTACTGTCGAAAGTCGGCGCGTTTTTTGTGGGTAGCGGAGTTTTAACACAAAAGCAAAAGCAGGTCCCTCCGCTGCGCGTTCGGGATGACATTTTATATTTATTTTATCGTTTTATGGTCAGGACTTTAGTCTGCAAAACGACGGGTGAACATGACTCAGAATTCTTTGAAGAAACATCAGAAGGTGCGGAAAGCGGTTTTGCCGGCAGCGGGGTTGGGTACGCGTTTTTTGCCGGCGACCAAGGCACAGCCTAAAGAAATGCTTACCGTGGTGGACAAGCCGCAAATTCAATATGTGGTGGAAGATTGTGTGGCTTCGGGAATCGAGCACATCATTATTGTCACGGGGCGCGGGAAGAGCTCGATTGAGGATCACTTCGACGCGTCACCGTTGCTGGAAATATTTCTCGAGGATAAAGGTAAACAGGATCAAGTGGATTT
>JBBRPU010000327.1:0-4312 GCA_038227545.1 Candidatus Acidiferrales bacterium | reverse complement strand
CGCTCCTGGCGGATGATGTCGCAGAATATGCAGCGCTCTTTTTCGTCGTAGTAGTGCCAGCAATTATCCACTTCTTCGCGCACGCGGCGCGGGACGATGGGCAACGCGATGAGTTGAGAGTGCGGGTGCTCGAGTGAGGCACCCGCGGCTTCCCCGTGATTTTTGAATATCAGGATATAGCGGAAGCGCTTGTCGTTTTTCAGGTCGAGCATGCGGTCGCGATAAGCCCATAGAACGTCTTCGACGGCGCGCTCGGGAAGACTGGCAAGCGTGGCGGCGTGATCGGGCGTTTCGATGATGACTTCATGGGCGCCGACGCCGTTCATCTTGTCGAAGAGGCCTTCGCCTTCGCGATCGAGGTCGCCTTCGATGCCCAGCGCGGGAAATTTATTGGGGACGACGCGAATGTTCCATCCCGGCGTGTTTTTGCCGCCGCCGTTGCGGCCATAGACCAAAATTTCCGTGGGAGTTTTGGCTTCGCTGCCGGGGCAGAACGGGCAATTCTTGCCGTTGGAGGCCACTACGCTTTCGCGCAGAAATTCGTTGGGGCGCTTGCCGCGTTCGGTGGAAATGATGACCCAGCGGCCGGTGATGGGATCCTTGCGCAGCTCAGGCAATGACGCCTCCTCGACAGTTTCTAAATGGGGTTGGGGGATAGGCACCCCGTACAGTTGCTAAATTGTACCGCGATTGCGGCGCGGCGGGTTTGTTCGAGGAGTGGGAAATGCGCCGGGGTTGCTATCGGTATTTAGAGCAACTCGAAGTGCGATGGAGATACTCATTTCAGCGGCGGAGTTGCGGGCTGAAGGCGTCTTTGTGCAGGCGGACCTGCGGGTAGTGGCCGGGGACGTTTTCTATGGCGAGAACGTCGAAGCGCGTGGGGCCATCGGTAATGCGGCGGTCGGCGAGGAATCGGTGGGCGGTGCGGATCAAGACGCTTTGCTTGGCGGTATTCACGCTCAGCTCGGGAATGGCGTTTTTGGCATCGCGAACCGTGCGGGTGCGGACTTCCACGAAGGCTAGAGTTTTGCCGTCGTAGCCGACGAGATCGAGCTCACCCTTTATTCCATGAGGCATGTAATTTTTTGCGACGAAGATGTAGCCGTGACGGCGGAGGTACCAGTAGGCGTAGGTTTCGCCGCGCATGCCAGTGCGGCGGGCTTTTTCTTTTTGTTGGAATTTTTCTTGCGGAGAAGCGGGTTGTTGCGGGGCGGTGGTTTCGCGCAGGCCGCGACGGGCGCTGAGATGCACGGCGTAAAAGATCAGGCGTGAAAAGATGGGCATGATGGTGTCTCGGGTGGGCGCGGGACCGTATGGGGAGTATATAGAGTTTTGGCGATTGCTGGGTATGGCGGATGGTTAAACCTTTGTGGTGGCTCCGCGATGGATCCAAGAGAGGTTCCTCCACTGCGCAGGCCGGCTCGTTCGCTGCGCGAACGAGAAGAAGAAGCGTCGGCCTGCTCCGGTCGGAATGACAGGTCTGGGTTTTGTATCAGGAGAATTGCCAAGATCATCCGACAAGAACGCCAATTTTGGTTTTGATTCAAGTGTGATTGGTTAAGTCGTTTGTGGTGGCTCCGCGATGGATCGAAGCGAGGTTCCTCCACTGCGCAGGCCGACTCGTTCGCTGCGCGAACGAGAAGAAGGAGCGTCGGCCTGCTCCGGTCGGAATGACAGGTCTGGCGTTTGTGCAAGGAGTATTGCCAAGATCACTCGACAGAACGCCGGTTTAGTTTTGATTCAAGTGTGATTGGCACACTGCGCGCAAAGAAAAGTCCCGTGGCGGCCAAAACTTCTGGGCGCCGCGGGACTGAGTTTCGTGATGAGAGGAAAGCGTAGGCTTTGGCTTCGCTTTGGCTTCTGCTTAGGCCTTGGCTTCTGCTTCCTGGAGGCACTTTTCGAGGATGGTTAGGGCCGCGTCGGCTTGTTCGCGGTCTATCATGAGGGGTGGCGAGAGGCGCAGGGAGTTTTCGCCGGCTCCCAGGATGCAGAGGCCGTGGTAGAAGGCGCGATCCACGATTTGATTGCGCAGGTCGGGGGCTTTTTCTTTGGTCTTCTGGTCGCGGACGATTTCGATGCCGACCATCAAGCCGCGGCCGCGAACGTCGCCAACAATTTTAAATTTTTCGGTCCACTTGGCGGTTTTCTGGAAGATGTATTCGCCAAGCAGGCGGGCGTTTTCGCGATATTCAGATTCGATGAGGTCAAAGGTGGCCAGGCCGGCGGCGATGCACACAGGATTGCCGCCGAAGGTGGTGCCGTGCGAACCGGGCTTCCAGTTCATGACGCTTTCGCGGGCGATGAAAGCGCCGAGGGGCATACCGCTGGCGATGCCTTTCGCGGAAGTTAAAATGTCAGGCTCGATGCCGGACTTTTCGCACGCCCACCATTGGCCGGTGCGGCCCATGCCGGACTGCACTTCGTCCACGATGAACATGATGCCGTGCTGTCGGCAGATGCGCTGCAATTCCTGAAGGAAGAAATCCGGCGCGGGAACGTACCCACCTTCGCCCTGGATGGGCTCGATGATAATGCCGGCGACTTCTTCGGGATCGAAGAGGCGCTTGAAGATTTGACCTTCAAGCTGTTCGAGAATTTCCGCGCCGCAGGTTTCTGGGGTGTGGCCGTGCGCGCAGCGATAGGCGTAAGGATAAGGAATGTGCTCGATGCCGCTGAGCAGCGCGCCGAAGCCCTTGCGCTGCGTGGACTTCGAAGCGGTGAGCGAAAGAGAGCCCATGGAGCGCCCGTGGAAGCAGCCGTAAAAGGCGATGAATTTGTCGCGCCTGGTGGCGTAACGCGCGAGCTTGATGGCGCCTTCGACGGCTTCGGTGCCGGAATTGGTGAAGAAGACTTTTTTGGCTTCCGGCCCGGGAACAGTGGCGGCGAGTTTTTCGGCCAGGCGCGGCATGTTTTCGTAATAAAAGTCGGTGCCAGACATGTGGATGAGCTCGCCGGCCTGTTCCTGAATGGCGGCGACCACCTGGGGATGGCAATGTCCGGTGGAGCAGACCGCGATGCCGGCGGCGAAGTCCATGAACATGTTGCCGTCCACGTCTTCCACGACCGCGCCGCGTCCGCGCCTCGCGACCAGCGGGTAGTCGCGAGTGTACGAGGGCGACATGAACTTGGCGTCGGCTTCCAGGACGCGCTTGGCGTGCGGTCCAGGCAGCTCGGTGACGAGCTTGGGGAGCTTCCAGTCTGATTTCGATGGGGCGGTGGCGAGAGACTTCGTCTTGGAATCCGATGTGGTGATCATTTCTTCCTCCTTAGAGAAGATGGTTGGCGGTTAGGCGCAGCTTGCCGGGGGGCGGATAAACGGTTCGAGGCAGAGTTACAGAATTTCTAATACGGAAGGAGGGAGGAAACTAATCAACGCTGTAAAGATTGGGGCGAATCTCGGCGGGAGAGAAATTGATGGCCAGAAGTCTGAGTTTTTTGGTCATTTGCGTTTCCAGCGGACACTGCCATCCCGAGAATCTTCAAGGATTATACCACGCTTTTCGAGGTCTTTACGGATCCGGTCAGCGGCGGCGAAGTCGCGGGAATGGCGGGCAGCCTGACGCTCGGCGACGAGTTTTTCGATCCCGGTGTCATCAGCGGAGGCGTTTTCCTGGCCGTAGCCGAGAGCTTGCAATTTTTGCGCGTCGTTGTTTTCGATTACGGAGAAAACCTGATCGAAGCTTTGCAGGAATTTTTGGGCCGCGGCGACATCGGACTGCGCGAATTCGCCCTTGTCCATGGCGATGTTAGCTTCGCGCACGAATTCGAAGGTGGCTCCCAGCGCGCGCGCGGTGTTGAGGTCGTCGGAGAGGCCGGCGTCGAATTCTTTGGCGGCTTCCTCGGTGCGCGCGGACATACTCTTCTGAGCCGGTTTGTCTGCAGAAGAAGGGAATTTGCCTTGCGCGAGGCGATCAGCAAAATTTCTGAGGCGTTCGACGGAGCTGGAGGCTTGCTGCAAGCCATCAAAGGTGAAATTCAAATGGCGGCGGTAGGGAACGCTGGCGAGCGCGAAGCGGAGGGCGGAGGGTTTGTAGCCCTTGGCGAAAAGATCGCGCAGGGTATAAAAGTTTCCGAGAGATTTGGACATCTTTTCGCCTTCGACGAGGAGATGTTCAGCGTGCAGCCAGTATTTTACGAAGGGCTTGCCGGTGGCGGCTTCGCTCTGGGCAATTTCGTTTTCGTGATGCGGGAAAGCGAGGTCAATGCCGCCAGTGTGAATGTCCAGCGTTTCGCCGAGAAGCTCCATGGCCATGGCGGAACATTCGATGTGCCAGCCGGGGCGGCCTTTGCCGATGCTGGTATCCCAGAAGTG
>JBBRPU010000326.1:0-4322 GCA_038227545.1 Candidatus Acidiferrales bacterium | reverse complement strand
GGCGGGCCGGTGGATGCGCTTTGTGCGATTGAGCATGGTAAGTATGCCTCCTGTGGCACTGAACATACATACGAGGCCTGTTGCCTAAATGTTTCCTGACGACCGATTTTAGTTCTGAGGGTTGACCCCACCGCGGGCGGACGTTTTAGGGCTGCGGGGTCCACTTCAGAAACAGGCCGGCCAGTGGGGGCACGGTCAGGGTCAGCGAATGCGGGCGGCCCATGTGCGGAATCGGCTCGGTACGGACTCCGCCAAGGTTTCCCACGTTGGAACCTCCATAGCCGGCGGAATCGGTATTGAGCGCCTCGGCGTAGAAGCCAGGCTGCGGCACCCCGATGCGGTATTCTCCGCGCAGGACCGGCGTGGCGTTCAGGATGACCACCATCAGGTCTTCAGGCTTCTTGCCGTGGCGCGCGAAAGCAAAGATGCTGTTGTCGGCGTCGTTGGCGTCAATCCACTCGAAGCCCGGCCAGTCAAAGTCCACTTCGTGCAGCGAGGGCTCCGCGACGTAAACCTTATTCAGGTCGCCGACCAGCTGCTGTAATCCCTTGTGCGATTCCCATTGCAGCAAGTGCCAGTCGAGGCTGCGGGCCTCGCTGAACTCCTGGCGCTGGCCGAATTCCTCGCCCATGAAAAGCAGCTTCTTGCCGGGGTGCGCGTACTGGTAGGCGTACAGCAGCCGCAGGTTGGCGAACTGCTGCCACATGTCGCCGGGCATCTTGTGCAGCAGAGAATTTTTCCCATGGACGACTTCGTCGTGCGAGAAGGGCAGTACGAAATTTTCTGTGAAGGCGTAGATCAGTGAAAAAGTCAGTTTGTTGTGTTCGTACTTGCGGTGAATGGGGTTTGCGGAAAAATATTTCAGCGTGTCGTTCATCCAGCCCATGTTCCACTTCATGCTGAAGCCGAGGCCCCCGAGATAGGTGGGCCGCGAAACGCTGGGCCACGCGGTGGACTCTTCCGCGATGGTGAGAATGCCCGGGAAGCGCTCAAACGTAATTTCGTTGAGGCGCTTCAGGAAATCCACGGCTTCCAGGTTTTCGCGGCCGCCGAATTTATTGGGAATCCATTCGCCGGACTTGCGCGAATAGTCCAGATAAATCATGGAGGCCACGGCGTCCACGCGCAGGCCGTCAATATGATATTTATCCAGCCAGAAAAGCGCGTTGGAGATTAAATAGTTGCGCACTTCGTTGCGGCCGTAGTTGTAGACCAGCGTGCCCCAGTCGAGCTGAGTGCCCTGACGCGGGTCGGAATGCTCGTAGAGGTGCGTGCCATCGAATTGCGCGAGGCCGTAAGTGTCGCGCGGAAAGTGCGCGGGCGTCCAGTCGAGCAGTACGCCGATGCCGGCATCGTGGCAGCGGTCTACAAATTCCATGAAATCCGCGGGCGAGCCGTAGCGGCTGGTGGCCGCGTAGTAGCCCAGCGTCTGGTAGCCCCACGAGCCGTCGAAGGGATGCTCCATGATGGGCAGCAGCTCGATGTGCGAGTAGCCGAGATTTTTGACGTAGGGAATGAGCTGATCGCTCAGCTCCTTGTAAGTGAGCCAGCGATTATTTTCTTCCGGCACGCGACGCCAGGCGCCGAGATGCACTTCATAGATAGAGACCGGCGACTCAAACCAATTTTTCTGCGGGCGCTCTTTCATCCATTTGGTGTCGTTCCACTGGTAGGTGTCCAGGTTGCTGACGATGGAGCCGGTATTGGGCCGCAGCTCCGCTCGAAAAGCGTAAGGGTCGGCCTTCAGCGGAAGCATATCGCCGTTGACGCCGATGATTTCGTACTTGTAGATCGCGCCCTCGGGCAATTCCGGGACGAAAAGCTCCCAGATGCCGGACGAGCCACGCGCGCGCATCACATTCACGCGGCCATCCCATTGATTGAAATCGCCGACGACGCTGACGCGCTTCGCGCTGGGCGCCCAAACCGCGAAATTCACGCCGCGAACTTCCTGCACGGTTTTCAGATGCGCGCCAAGTTTTTCGTAGGTGTCGTAATGGCGGCCTTCGCCCATCAGGTGCAAATCGAATTCGCTGAGGAGATAGGGAAAGGAATACGTGTCGTACATTTCAAACGATTCGCCATGGTGCGTGCGGCCTTGAATCTTGTAGCTGCCCGGCGCAGGCGGCGCGTACTGATTCGAAGGCCAGAGTGCTTCGAAGAAACCTTCGGCGCGGAGTTTCGTGGCGTCGGCGACTTTTATGTTATGAGCCGGCGGCGCGGACTTGGCGACGGGCGTTTGAGTGACGGCAGTGTTGGCGGGAGTGCCAGGACTGACGATGGCGATGCTGGCTTCTGCCGCCCACGGAAGGAAAAAACGAATGGACCAACCATCGCGGACAGGGTGCGGGCCCAGCAAGGCGAACGGATCGCTGTGCCGTCCAGCAAGCAGTGCGTCAATTTCCGAGGGCTTCAGCTCCGGCGAAGGTTTTGGATCTTCGCGCACGCTGCTTTTTTCCTGGGGTGGTTGCGGCAATGAAAAGTCTCCGGGCGCGGGCCGCAAAATTGGCGGCGAATCGAAATTCGGACGACCACCCGCGCCACTCGATTCTAGAGTCTCCCGGGGCAAATGCCAATCATTTGAGGGCGTGAAGCGGCGGTCGCTGTCCAAAGGGCAACCGGCGGTGTATAGTCACGCACAATTTGATGATGGAAAATGTCCCGCAGGGAGTTGATTTTGCGGCGGCGCGAGGTGGATGATGCGGATGTTTAGAATATTTATGGTTTCGATTTATATTTTGTGCTTGATGCCTACTTTCTCCACTAACGCTCAAGACCGCTCGCAGGCCCGCTCGATGGTGATTTCGCGGAATGGCATTGTTGCGGCGGAATCGCCGCTGGCGGCGCAGGCGGGGGTGCGGATTCTCGAGCAGGGCGGGAATGCCGTGGATGCCGCTATTGCTACCAACGCCGCGATGGGCGTTGTAGAACCGATGATGAACGGCGTCGGCGGCGATTTGTTCGCAATTGTTTATGACGTGAAGGCCAACAAACTCTACGGGTTGAATGCCAGTGGCTGGGCGCCCAAGGATTTGACCATTGAATTTCTGCATAAAAAGGGTTTGCGGGATATGCCGCAGGGAGGCATTTACTCCATCACCGTGCCGGGTGTGGTGGATGGCTGGCAGAAATTGGCTGACAGGTTTGGGCGCAAGAAACTGGGCGAAGATTTGGCTCCCGCGATACGCATCGCGAAGGACGGCTTTCCGGTGCCGGAAATAACGGCGGGGTATTGGGCGGAGGGGACCGACCTGCTGCGCGGAGACAGTTCGGCGGCGGCCACGTATTTGATTAAGGACCGAGCGCCGAAGACGGGGGAAATTTTCAGCAATGCGGATCTGGCGTGGTCGCTGCAACAGATTGCCGCGCACGGCAGAGACGCGTTCTACAAGGGAGAGATCGCGCAGAAAATTCTCGACACCATGAAGCGGCATGGCGGCGTGATGACGGCGCAGGATTTGTCGGAATATACCAGCGAGTTTGTGGAACCCATCTCGACCACGTACCGCGATTGGACGGTTTACGAGTTGCCGCCCAACGGGCAGGGACTGGCCGCGCTGGAGATGCTGAATATCATGGAGAAATTCCCGCTGGGGCAGAGCAAGGAGTGGGGATTAGGCTCGGTGAACGCGCTGCACACCATGATCGAGGCGAAGAAGTTGGCTTACGCGGATCTGCTGAAGTACATCGGCGAGCCGCGCACGCAGAAATTGCCCGTCGCCACTTTGCTTTCGAAAGAGTGGGCGGAGAAGCGCTCCAAGTTGATTGATGCCGAGCATGCCAACTGCGCGGTGAACGCCGGGGACGTGCCGGCCGGGCACGACACCACGTACTTAACGGTAGTGGATCGCGAAGGCAACATGGTCTCGCTGATTCAGAGCAACTACGAATCGTTTGGCTCCGGCATCGTGGCGGCGGGGACTGGCTTTGTGCTGCATGACCGCGGCGGACTGTTCACTCTCGACCCCGCGTCGCCCAACGCGCTGGCTGGGCGCAAGCGGCCGCTGCACACCATTAGTCCGGCGTTCGCGCAGAAAGGCGATACGCGGGTGGCGTTCGGAATTATGGGCGGATGGAATCAGTCGCAGGCGCACGCGCAATTTATCGCCAATATTTCGGATTTCAAGATGAACATTCAGGCCGCGCTGGAGGCGCCGCGATTTTCGAAGCATTCTTTTGATGGCTGCGACGTGGCGATGGAGAACCGATTCAACGGGAATGTTCGCAACGAACTGGCCGCCAAGGGTCACAAGATTGATTTGCGTGGGCCGTTTTCGAGCTTCATGGGGGGCGGCCAGGCGGTGCTGCGGGACTTCTCCACG
>JBBRPU010000325.1:0-4357 GCA_038227545.1 Candidatus Acidiferrales bacterium | reverse complement strand
TCAACGCGAAAGACTGCAGATTTACTCTGGGCTGGCGTCAAGGCGCGGCAGTTCAACCTGGGTTTGCAGCTAGTGTTGGCTCGCCGCCCGATATCCCGCTGTGAGGCTTGGCGAAAAATGTGGCTACCAAGCCGCATGCCGCCGCAAAAGACAGCCACAGTCCTGGGATCGCTCGATTTCCGGACACGTGAATCAAGTAGGTGCTGAGCGCGGGGGTGAATCCGCCGAAGATGGCGGTGGCCAGGCTATATGCCAGGGCGAATCCGGAAGTCCTGACTTCGACGGGCATGATCTCAGTTAGCGCCACGACCATCGCTCCGTTGTAGCTACCATAAATGAATGAAAACCACAGTTCAACCGCCAACAATCTTGCGAACGATGGTTCTCTCACGAGCCACAGCATCGCCGGATACGCGGTAATGAGCATTAATAGCGTGCAGGCGATCAGCAACGGGCGGCGCCCGATGCGATCGGACAATGCGCCCATGATCGGCAACCAAAAAAGATTAGAGGCGCCCACGCAAAGCGTGACGATCAGGCTATCAATGCTGGCCAGATGCAGCACGGAATTTCCAAAAGTCGGAGTGTAGGCGGTGATCATATAGAACGAAACGGTGGTCATGGTTACCATGAACGTGCCCACCAGCACGATGGCCCAATTGTTTCGCAAGGAGCGAAAAATCTCTGCAGTAGCAGGCCGGTGTTTGCGCGCCAGAAACTCATCGGTTTCCGCGAGAGATTTTCTGAGCCTGAACAGGAAGGGAATGATGAGGCAGCCGAGCAGCAACGGCACGCGCCATCCCCAGCGTTGCATTTTTTCGGTAGAAAGAACGGAATTGAGAAGGACGCCGACCGAGGCTGCGAACATCACCGCAACCTGTTGGCTGCCGGACTGCCAGCTTACGTAGAAACCTTTGTGTCCCGGCGTGGCAATCTCGGAGAGGTACACCGAGACGCCGCCGAGCTCCATGCCCGCCGAAAAGCCCTGGAGCAGACGGCCGGTCAGCACTAATATTGGGGCGAGAATTCCGATGGTCGCGTATCCGGGCATACAGGCGATGGAAAAAATGCCGATGGACATCATGCCGAGTGTCAGGAGCAATCCGGCGCGCCGCCCGTTGCGATCGGTGTAAGCGCCGAGCACCAGCGCTCCCAGCGGGCGCATCAAAAATCCTGCGCCGAAGGTCATGAGCGAAAGCATCAGGGAACCGAACGGATTATTGCTGGGAAAAAATGCGTTGCCGATAGCGGCGGCGTAATAACCAAACACCATGAAGTCGTACATCTCCAGAAAGTTTCCGCTGGAGACGCGGATCACCGACCAAATTTTGGTTTTGCGCTCGCTGGCGTTCATTGGCTGATTCATTGCTTGTACTCGTTACCGGAGACGGAGCAGGGACGCTCCACAAACGATTCCCCGTGCTTCTCGTTTATCGAGGCCCTGATTGAGAAACCAGCTTGGCGATTTCCGCTCCCATTTGTTTGGTGGTGGCCTGGCCGCCGATGTCCGCGGTTCGCACATCTCCTTTGGCGAGGGCACTGGAAATGGCTTGTTCGACGGCATCTGCGGCTTCGGACTGCCCGAGATGGCGCAGCATCATGGCCCCTGACCAGATTTGACCAATGGGATTGGCAATACCTTTTCCGGCGATGTCGGGAGCGGAGCCGTGCACGGGCTCAAACATGGAAGGGAATTCCTTTTCAGGATTCAAATTCGCGGAAGGAGCAATGCCGATGGAGCCTACGACGGCGGGTCCAAGGTCGGAAAGGATGTCGCCGAAGAGATTAGAACCGACGACGACATCGAACCAGTCCGGGTGACGCACAAAGTGAGCGGTGAGAATGTCAATGTGGTATTGGTCGGACCGAACGTCGGGGTATTCGGCGGCAATTTTTTGGAAGCACTCATCCCAGAAGGGCATGGTGTAGATGATGCCGTTGGATTTGGTCGCGGAAGTTACATGTTTTTTGCTCGTGCGCGCGAGATCAAAAGCAAAACGTAGGATGCGCTCGACCCCCCGGCGGGTAAAGATGGATTGCTGTACCGCCATTTCGTGAGGCGTGCCTTCGTAGAGGCGCCCGCCGATGTTGGAATATTCGCCTTCGTTATTTTCCCGAACGATACGGAAATCAATCTCGCCCGGCTTCCAATTTTTTAATGGGCTATCAATTCCGGCGAAAAGACGCACGGGGCGAAGGTTTACGTACTGCTGAAACCCTCGACGGATGGGGATGAGTAGTCCCCAGAGGGACACGTGGTCGGGAACGCGCGGATCGCCCACGGCTCCCAGGAAAATGGCGTCGGACTTTGCCAACTCCTGAAGGCCGTCCGCGGGCATCATGATTCCGGAGTGCAGGTATTTTTCGCAGCTCCAGTCAAACTCGCGCCAGGTGAAATTGAAATCGAAACGCTGGCCGGTGGCCTCCAGAACACGAATACCTTCGGGCACAACTTCTTTGCCGATACCGTCGCCGGCGATCACCGCGATGTTGAAATTGTGCATATTCTGGCGCGCCTTTCCGTGTGAAGCTGAAATGTAGAAGTCCGAGAGTCGTTGTAGGAGCGTTATGTTATAGGGAATGGGCTCTCGGCGCTGAACCGAGTTGATTACCTAAACGAAAAGTAATGGTGGTTTAAGTTGTCGGGATGGGCCGGATATTACACTGCGGTTGCTTCGAAAGCGCGCGATGTAAGTTGTTCGTTCGGACTTCAGCACCGTTAAGCGGAATGGCCCGCCCGGCTCCGTGAAGCTTACTGATGTAGTTTTTGATTGCGGGAGCTCAGTTAATTCAACAGACCGGACTGATTATCTTGAAAATTTTGCCATAGGAGCCGCGGAATGCATTCCGATAATGGGAAGGTAAGCGCAGCGGTGTTGTTGCGGATGATTTCGATATTGATGATCGGGCTGGTGGTCTGCGGGTTGCCGGTGTGGTCCCGGGGAGGGGAAAAGTCTCTTGGACAGCAACTGGTGGACGACGTGGCCGCGAAACACCGGCCGCAACTCATTTACCTTGGACTGCATGGAAAGACGCCGCACTCGAAGGAGAGCGTGATTTTTGCGTCTACAGATTCGGGCAAGATCGGCAAGAAGTCTTCTTGTGCGGACCTTCATGTGGTGGACAAAGGTATTCCGGTGATGGAGTTGAAGGGAAAATCAACCACGGTGCTGGAGCGGTTGCTGGATAGCTCCGGACACACGGTGGGACTTATTGTGGTGGGTTTTGATTTCACCGACGGCCAGGAAGCCGAGGCCGCCAAGTTGGCGAAGGAAGTCGGCGAAGAACTAGCGCGACAGATTCCTTCCAAGGATAAATTGTTTGCATCTGGAAAGTAGCGCTCGCCTACGTCGCGGTGATTTTCAATCCTCGAGTGTTGGCAGCGTCTTCAAGACTTCCGCAGCGGTGGGCCGGTTGTCCACTGGATCGTCTTTGCGGATTTTGCCATCGCGAAAGACCAGCACGCGCTTGGCGAAATGCGCGACATCTACTTCGTGGGTGACCAGCACAATCGTCAAA
This sequence comes from Candidatus Acidiferrales bacterium, assembly GCA_038227545.1. Taxonomy (GTDB): domain Bacteria; phylum Acidobacteriota; class Terriglobia; order Acidiferrales; family UBA7541; genus Acidiferrum. Next base: position 838 of record JBBRPU010000325.1, on the reverse strand, counting down.
CCTTTGTCATTCAGGTTCTGAAAAATTTCCATAATTTCCACGGACGTGCGGGTGTCCAGATTGCCGGTGGGTTCATCCGCCAGCAATATGGAAGGGTGATTGACCAGGGCCCGGGCGATGGCCACGCGCTGTTGCTGCCCGCCAGACATTTGGGAAGGGAAATGTCCGGCGCGGTTGGCGAGGCCGACCATGGCCAGCGCTTCGTTTGCCCGCCTGGTGCGTTCCGCCTTGTCGATTCTGGTGTAGAGGGTGGGGAGTTCTGTGTTTTCCAGAGCGGTGGTGCGCGCCAGCAAATTAAAGCCCTGAAACACGAAGCCCAGCTTGTGATTGCGTATCAGCGCCAGCGCTTTTTTGTCGTGTTTCGAAACGTCAGTACCGTCGAGAAGATATCTGCCTGACGAAGGACGGTCGAGGCAGCCAAGTATATTCATGAACGTGGACTTGCCGCTACCGCTGGCGCCCATGATGGCAAGAAATTCGCCGCGCTGGATTTCGACGCTGACTCCACGCAAGGCGTGCACGCGCGTCTCACCCAGATCGTAATATTTGTGAACATCTTCCACGCGTAATACGGCCTTGCTGCTTGCGGAAGTTTGCGGCTCGGTTGGAATCGCGGAGGACATGAATTATTTCAAATGAGTTTGTTGGCGCTGCAACCCTAGCGTCGAATCGTTCCGGGCGCCGCGGGCTTGGCACTGATGGAACGCACCACAACATTGTCGGATTCCTTCAAATCACCCTTAACGAGAGCCCCTATTTCCGTGAAGGCGTGATCGGTGATGCCTAAAGAAACTTCGACAGGTTCCATGGAATTATCGGGGTGCAATTTCCAGACCAC
>JBBRPU010000324.1:0-4367 GCA_038227545.1 Candidatus Acidiferrales bacterium | reverse complement strand
GGAAACGTCATGAGCTTTCCAGGTTCGGGATTGGTATGGCAGTCCTTGCACTGCAATCCAAAAGCCAGGTGCTGTTTATGGCTGTAGGGAATAGGTTGTTCGGGGGCGGGATGCGGGCTAAGGTTGTCGGGCACTTTGAATTTGGCAGCGCGCACACCGGAGTGATTTGCTGATTTAGGTCTGGAGGCGGTTGTGCGACTGGAAGTCGCTGGGGTCTTTACGGAATCGGGGCCAGCCTGTTGCGCCGAGCCGCGAATGCTGAAGGACAACAGAGCTGTGGTGATGAGCAGTGCCGACAGCAGCATCAGCGATCTATTTCTTGGCAACATCCGCCCTCCGCTTCGGTGAATACCGCTGACGTTCCGTTCTATTCTTTGCGTGCCGAGCCGACAAACTGGCTGGTACAAATCGCGCATGCTCAGATTTGTTCAAGACTTTTTCAAGACTTCTTCGATGCTGGTGCCGAAATCTTTCAACATGACCATCGCAGCGTTTCTTCCCGGGCCGGCAGTGACTGAGCCGCCAGGATGGGTGGTTGCTCCGGTCTGATAAAGGCCGGGGATGGGCATGTTGTGGTGCGCCCAGCCGGGCATGGGCCGCATGGCGCCGGTTTGCGAACCGGTCTGCGCGCCTGCATGAGCGCTGCCGTGCCAGAAATGCGGATTCATGCGCTCCATATCCAAAGGACTTTCAATGAAGCGCGCGAGGATTTTATCGTCGGTCAAATTCGGGGCGAAGCGCCGAAGGAATTTCAGATTGGCGTCGGAGACCTCGTTTTTAATCTTGTCCCAATGCTCCGGACCTTCTTTCAGCTCGTAGGGCTGCCAGCCGACGACTTTAAAACTGTGCATGCCCGCGGGAGTACGCGAGGGATCCGCGGAGCTACAACAGATTATCTGCAGCGGAGGATCTTTCAGATTCACAACGCCGCTGGCGTCGTCGTAGCCAAATCGCAAAGCGCGATCAGAACTGACCAGAATACCGGCTTCGCAAGGCGCCACGGTTCCGCCTTCACCTTTGAATTTCGGGGCTTCGCTGGCGGCATAGTGGGTGACAAACATGGCATTTTCCGCCTGCCAGGTGTCCACGCCGTCTACAAAATCCTGGCCCCAAAGTTCGCGCGGCGCCATATCCACCAGATGCTTAATGTGGATAGTTGAAACGACCGCCTTTTCCGCCCGGTAGCTGCTGCCATCGCTGCATTCCACGCCGACACACTTTCCATTTTCGATGATGAGTTGCTTCACCCACTTGTTGGTGAGCAACACGCCGTGGTTCGCTTCAATCACGCGCGAAAGCGCCTGCGTCAGCGCACCGGAGCCGCCCTTGGGAATCGGGCGTCCGGAATGTTGCTGCCGCGCGGTGGCATAGGCTAAGCGGCCGGTGCCGGGCGCGTCCGGCGGTTCAGAAGCCAGATGCGACATATACAACATGAAGATGCGGGCGTGTTCATCTTCAAAGGTGTCGCGAATAATTTCCCAGGCGGACATGGCCAGCCGGCGCTGCCAGAGTTTTCCGCGCGGCTGAGCGGCGAGCTGATCGTTCAGAGGTTTGCCGAAACCGACGGGAGAAAAGCTGGCATTCACGAGTGTCGGCTTGATGGCATCGAATTCGGAGAGCATTTTGCGGTAAGCGTCCACGTCTTTTTTGGAAAATTTGGCGAACTCCGCGCAGGTGCGATCGAGATCGCGCCATTGCGTGAGGTAGCTTCCATCGGGAAACGGAATGTGAAAGACGGGATCGGGATCTACATACTCCAGGCCGTAATCAGCGAGACGCAACTCATTGTTGCGTATCATCGGATTGTCCATCATGAAAGTGTGCGCGGAGGAGCAAACGTCGTCGTGAAAACCCTTGAGCATCAGCTCCGCGGTTTTAACTCCGCCGCCAATAATTGGGCGCCCTTCCAGTACCAGACAACGGTATCCAGCTTTGGCGAGATAGGCAGTGGTGACCAGGCTATTGTGACCGCCGCCGGCCACGACGATGTCGAACTTGTCGGTTGAAGATGCTTGCTGCTTGGGGGCGGTGGCAAAGCCCAAGTGGGAAACTGCGAGAGGCGCTAACGCTGCGGACTTTACGAAAGTTCTTCTTGAGAGATTACTCATAGAACCTCAGTTGCGGCGGACGCAACTTGCGAGGCTAGCCGTGTACGAGCGTTGTGCTTCGAGAAAACCGGCCAGCCTGATGCTGGTTTGCGTTCAGTAAATGGTCTGGTTACTGTGCCACCATTGTCCACGCTCGTCAAGAAGCCTATTGGTTGCAAAGGATTGCCGTCCGTGGTTAGATATCCGAGCCCACTGAGCGGTATGGTAGCTAGACCGCGTGCAGGGACCGGGGAGCAATATGAAATTTTCGCGCTGCGCGCTCATCAGCCGCTCAAGACTGCTGATTTCGGTTCTGGTTGCGGCGCTGTCGTGTTTTAGCGTTTCAACTGAAGCTGAGGTCTCGGAAAGCCCTTCGCCGGACAGTGCACGGTCAGCCGACAATGAGCTCCTCCGGAGCTTAAACAGTGGTGAATCAGCTGCAGCGGATGAATTACTGGACGCGGAGTTTACGTTTACCGATCGTCACGGCAAGACACTCGGGAAATCTCAAGACGTACCAACTCTCAAGGAATTAGCTCGCAACAGCGATTCCGCGCTGCAAGTTTATGACGCGGGGCAAGTGTTCTTGATCCGCGGAGAGCACCGCATCTCCGCTGAGAATGCCACGGTGCGATTTGTGCGTGTATGGGTGAAACGTCCGGAAGCGTGGCAATTGCTCGTGTATCAGGAAACCACTAAAGCGGAGAAAAATCCCGAGAAGCGCAGTGGATTTGGTGCGCCGAGTAATGGCGCGGAGGTAGCGTGCGAGAACCCCTGTAAGACGGTGCCGTACCGGCCGGAAGGTGCGAAGGAGCAGGAAGTGGTGGCGATGTGGCAAGCGGTGGAGCGCACGGTGCTCACCAACGACGTGGAAGCCTGGACTCCAAATTTCACGGATGATTTTCTATTTGTAACACCCGACGGCGGAACGCCACTGAATCGCGCCGACCGGGTGGCCATGATCACGGAATTACGACGCACCAAGACCACGTTGATTCCGGCTGAAGTGGTGTCCATGAAAGTTTGGGTGTTCGGCGATGCCGCGGTCATGCGCTCAGAACACCAGCCCGCGCACGGGCGGGTGTTGCATGTGACGCGCTTATTGGAAAAGCACTATGGTCATTGGCAGATCGCCTTCGGGCAACAAACCATCGTGGAATAGCTAGATTCGCTTCAGGATTTTTTGGATACCACTTCTTCGATACTGGTCCCGAAGTCTTTCAACATCACGGTTGCGGCGTTTCTACCGGGCCCACCGGTCACGGAACCACCGGGGTGGGTCGTGGCTCCAGTTTGATACAGCCCTGGAATGGGCATGCGATGCTGCGCCCATCCGGGCATTGGGCGCATGGGGCCCGTTTGCGCGATGCTGGATCCTCCGGCGTGGCAACTGCCGTGCCAGTTGTGCGGATTCATGCGTTCAAGGTCGAGCGGGCTTTCGATGGTGCGCGCCAAAACTTTGTCATCGGTTAAATTGGTCGCGAAGCGCTGCAAATATTTCAGATTCGCGTCCGAAACTTTTTGCTTGATGGCATCCCAATGCTGCGGTCCTTCTTTTAAGGAGTACGGCTGGTAGGCCACGATTTTCACGGTGTGCATGCCTTCAGGCGCGCGAGAAGGATCCGCGACGCTGCAACAGATCACGTGCATGGGAGGATCGTCGGTGTTGACTACACCGGAAGCATAGTCGACGCTCATGCGCAGGGCGCGGTCCGCGCTGGGCATGAACCCGGAGTGCACTGGCGACAACATGCCTGCGCTGGTGGGATACTTCGGCGGTTCTTTCATGGCGTAGTTGGTGGCGAAAAGCGTCAAGCCCGCTTCCCAGGTTTCCACGCCATCCATAAAATCCTGTCCCCATAATTCCACCGGAGCCATATCCACAAGCTGCTTGATGTGAATGGTGGAGAGCACGGCCTTGCCGGCACGATAAGAGCTGCCGTCGGCACATTCTACGCCGAGGCATTTACCATTCTCGACGATCAGCGATTTAATCCATTTATTGGTGATGATTGTGCCGTGGTGCGCTTCTATCAGGCGGCACAAAGCTTCGGTCAGCGCGCCCGAGCCCCCTTTTGGAAGTGGGCGACTTTCTCTTTGCTGATGCAGCGGAATGTAAGCGGCGCGCGCGCTTCCGGGATCCTGAACGGGTTGTAATGCGTGCGGGCAGCCCATCATCAATGCGCGGCAGTGATCATCCTCGAAGGTGTCGCGCAAAATTTCCCACGCGGACATTGCCAGGCGGCGCTGCCAAAGTTTCCCTTGAGGATGCGTGGCGAG
>JBBRPU010000323.1:0-4371 GCA_038227545.1 Candidatus Acidiferrales bacterium | reverse complement strand
TGAATCTTGAATTCCTGAATGACATCGGGATTGGGCAGTGGCACGTTGGTGGATTGCGCCACGTTGTAGTCGGTGGAGCTGATGCCTTCGATCAGGTAATTGTTGTTGTCTTCGCGCTGGCCGTTGACGACGATGCGCACGTTGCCGCGACCGAGCTGCGCGGAAGCATTGAGCTCGCTGTTGGTGCCGGAGGAAAGCGACAAGAGCTGCTGATAATTCTGCGTGGCGAGCGGAAGTTCGCGAATGGTGGCGGTGCCGATGGATTCACCGGTGGTGGCATTGGTAGTCTCCACAGTGGTGACCTGCGCGTTGATTTCCACGCGCTCGGTGACTTGACCGGGCTTGAGCGGGATAGTGACGCGGGTGGTTTCGGTCACCCGTACTTCAATATTGTCTGCGCGCGCCTGCGAGAACCCATCTTTGTTCACGACGATGTAATAGGTGCCGGGAGGAAGCAGGGTTACGGCGAAGGAGCCGTCCGAGCCCGCAGTGACTTTTCTGGCCAGCGCGTCGGTGCGAGAGTCGGTGATCTGAACCTCTGCGTCAGCAATGGTGGCACCGCTGCCGTCCACCACTTCGCCGCTGATGGCTCCGGTGGCACCGCCCTGGCCAAAAGCACGGCCGGTGATGAGGCCACTCAATAAAAACACCACGAGCGCAAACTTAGAGAAACTTCGCATCGGAAACCCCCTCAGTGTTGGACTGCGCCGGCAGGAAGTGAGCAAGCTGCGGCGTAAAGCCTGTAGCTCACTGAAAACACCCCGAAAACAAGTTTCCCCCGGGCAAGCCCTACGTTGAAACTAACGTTACAGTTTCAAGGTGTCAAGATTCCAGCAATTTAAAGTTTCAATGTAGATCATTCGTCGGGTGCGGAGGCACTTGACCTATCAGGAACCAATGAAGCGAGCGTAGAGGGAGCGAGCGACCGCGGGATCAGTGGTGCCTTTCACAATGGCGCGGCCATCGGCGAACACGGTTATCTCGTGAGGCGCAATTCGAAAGCGAAGAAGGAAGTCATTGTGCTGCACTCCTTCGACGGTTGGCGCCAGTCGAAGTTTCAGGGCCGGCAGATCAAGAGAGCGGTGGCGTTCGTGGATCTGCACAGAATCGCGGCCGCACATGGTGATGTGCGGTTGAGCCTGGCCTGCAAGATAGATAAAGTCGCGGTGGGCGCAAGCGCGGCACTGGGGATTGCGGGGGATTTGCAAGGATTGAAAATGGCCGCTCCAGACATCACAGGAGATGAGCCGGCCATGGAGGGCTTCTCGATTCCCGGAGAGCAATTTCATAGCTTCCGCAACTTCGAGCGAGGCGATCAGATTGACGATGGGACTTAACACGCCGACGGTGTCGCAGGTATCTTCCATTCCGGTAGCGGCGGCGGGAGCTTCAAGGAGGCAAGTCAGGCAAGCAGTAACGCCAGGCAAAATGGTCATGAAGATGCCGTAGCTGGAAACGGCGGCGGCGTAGATCCATGGCTTGTTCGCGTGGACGGCGAAGTCGTTGAGCAAAAAACGAGTTTCAAAATTGTCGGTGCCATCGAGAATCAAGTCGAAGTCCTGGAGCAACTCACTGGCGTTGGCGGGGTTGATGTCGGCGACGAGACCTTCGACGTCAACGCTGGAGTTGATGGATTTCAGCTGGCGCTCGGCGGCGATGGCTTTCGGCAGCGCTTGCGCGGCATCGGATTCGTCGAATAAAGTTTGCCGCTGGAGGTTGGAAAGCTCGACAAAATCGCGATCAACGATGCGAATGCGGCCGACTCCCGCGCGTGCCAGCAGGTTGGCGGCGGCGGCACCGATGGCGCCGCATCCGGCGATGACCACGCTGGAAGCGAGCAGGCGCTCTTGCCCGGAGAGACCGAGGCCAGCAAAAAGTATCTGTCGCGAATATTTTTCGTGGAGAGAATCTTGCACGAATGGACGGCCCTGGCGGGTTTAGCCGCAGAGCCCGCAAGAGCGATGATAGCGCCAATCGCAAGAAAGCGGGCAACGCCGCTGTGCTACCCTTCGTCTGAGATAAATAGCGCATGAAATCGAGCAGGGCCAACGGGTTGCGAGGATTACTGTCGCTCGCGCTCCTCAGTGGAGCTGCGACAGCGCGCGCGCAAAATCCACCCGGCGGCGTGACTGCCGAAGCGCCCGAAAAACCCGTGGTGGTGGCTACGCGGATGGTTGCGGAAGACGGGCGAGTGCTGTCGGGGACCGTCAAAGATATAAAGGTAGAGCCCGGTCAGGCGCTGGATCGCGCCAAAGTAGCTCAGAGCCTGCGGCTGCTGTACCGCACAGGAAATTATGCCGACTTGCGGGCGGCGATCATCGTGGTGCCGGGCGGGGTGCGGCTGGATTTTATTGCGCACGAAAATCTTTATTTCAACCAGGTGCTCATCGAAGGACTGGAAGCTCCACCGAGTGACGCTTCCGCTGCGGCGGCCACGCAACTGAATCTGGGACAAGCCTATCGCCGGGAATTGATGGACGAAGCGGTGGAACGCTTGCTGGAAACATTGCATCAGGAAGGGCTGTACACCGCGGTAGTCACGCCCGAAACCATCCCGCACTTAGAAACGCATCAAATGGATGTGGTCTTTCATGTAAAGCCCGGGCCGCGCGCGCGCGTCGGGGTGGTGCGGCTGAAGAACGAAACGGAATATCCCGACGCGGAGCTGCTGAAGCGGCTCAAGATGAAAGAGGGGCGGGCGATCACTTCCGCGCGGTTGTTGAGCGGAACGGACCGGGTCCGAAAATTCCTGGTAAAAAAAGGCGACCTGCTGGCGCGCGCGGTGGCGCGGCGGGGTGCTTACGATGCAGCAACTAATACGATTCCGTTGGACCTGGAAGTTTCGCAGGGCCCGCGCGTGAAACTAATGGTGAGTGGGGCAAAATTTTCGAAGGGGGAATTGCGGCGGCTGGTGCCGGTGTACCAGGAAGGGGCGGTGGATGCGGACCTGCTGGAAGAGGGCAAGAGAAACTTGCGAGAGCGGCTGGAGCGCGATGGATATTTTGATTCGAGCGTGGAGTACAGCACGGTCACCAATGCGACGAAGGCGAATGCGAATGGGTTTCCGGGCAACGAAGAGATCATCACTTATCAGGTGACCCGTGGAGACAAACACAAGCTGGTGAACATTGAACTGGCCGGGAACCATTACTTCAGCGCGGAACTGCTGCGGGCGAGATTGCAAATTGCCGGTGGGGCGTTTGGGACGCCGGGAAGATTCAGCCGGCGGCTGATGGAATCCGACGCGCAGTCCATGCGCAATCTGTATTCGGCGAACGGGTTTCTGGCGGCCAAGGTCGAGGCGGTTATCTCGGATAACTACAAAGGAAAAGTTGGGGACCTGGCGATTCAATTCAAGATTCAGGAGGGAAAGCAGACGCGGGTGGCTTCGCTGAAACTGGAGGGTGTGCACGCTTTCAAGGAAGAAGAATTGCTGGGGGATGTGGCGTCCACGGCGGGCCAGCCGTATTCAGATTTCAACGTGGCAACGGACCGCGACGTGATTCTGGCGCTGTATTTTAACGAAGGGTTTCCGGAAGCGAACTTTACGTCGAAGGCCGAGCGGGTGAGTGAACAGAACGGCGACAAAAAAGAGGGCGCCGAAAATGTGGATGCCGGCGGGAAAGCGGAGGAGAAACGCGAGGAGAAGCAAAGCAAGGCTTGGGAAAAAGAAAATTCCGCGACGAAAATTGAACAGGCGGAGCCGGTGCGTTTGACCTATCGCATTGACGAAGGTCCGCAAACGACCGTGCGCAGAATTTTGTATTCCGGTTACGAGCACACCCGCGAGGGGGTGATCCGGCGCGAAGTGGAAGTGGTGCCCGACAAACCGCTGCGGCAGGGCCAGGTGGTGGAGTCGCAGAGGCGGCTGTATAACCTGGGAGTTTTCAATCGCGTGACCATCGAGCCGCAAAATCCCACGGGCACGGACCGCGATAAAGACCTGGTGGTGCTGGTGGAGGAGGCCAAGCGTTACACGCTGGCTTACGGCGGCGGGTTTGAAGTGCAGCGACTGGCGAGCACGTCGAATCCGATAGGAGGCAAGGTGCAAGCGGCTCCGCGAGGCATTCTGGAAATTTCCAAACTGAACCTGACGGGACGGGCGGATTCGCTTTCGTTGAAACTGCGCGGCAGCACGATTGAAGACCGCGCGCTGCTGGGCTATTCGGAGCCCGACACCTTCGGGCACAAGAATTTCAGTTTTCAGGCGACCGCATACACGGAAAAGACGCAGGACATAAATACCTTCACGGAAATGCGCTACGAGGGTTCGGTGCAGCTGACGGATCACGTGTCGCCGCGCACGACACTGCTGTACCGCTATGTGTTTCGCAAAGTGCTGGTTTCGAACATCGCGGAGACAATTAATCC
>JBBRPU010000322.1:0-4386 GCA_038227545.1 Candidatus Acidiferrales bacterium | reverse complement strand
AGCCAGCGCAAAAGCGACGCACTGGACGCCGGGATGAACGAATTGCGCCGCGATTTACAGACGATCGCGACCGCGCAGGCGCAAAGTACCGGACAGATTGCCACCATCGCCCAGAGCGTCTCGCTGCGCCTCGAAAGCGTCACCAAAGCGCTGCAGGATGGCGTCTCCAACTCCGCGCAAATCGCCACGCAAGGCCAGACCGCCATCGCCACCGAACTGAAAAACACGCGCGAGCAGATGGGCCAGATTCAAAAGCAGCTTGGCGAATTCCAGGAATTGAGCCGCAACGTTTCTTCCGCCACGAAATCCCTAGAAGACATCCTGGGAGGAGCCAAGACTCGTGGAATTCTCGGTGAAGTCACGCTGGAGCGCCTGCTGGAAGATTGCCTGCCGCCTTCGCAATTCGCCGCGCAGCACCGCTTCTCGTCGGGAGAATGCGCCGACGCGGTGATTTTTCTGCGCGACAAAAAGCTGATGTCCATTGATTCGAAGTTCCCGCTCGACGCCTTCCGGCGCATCGCGACGGACGGCGACGAGGCTCGCCGCACGTTTGCCACCGCGGTGAAAGGCCACGCCGACAGCATCGCGCGAAAATATATCGTGCCGGGCGAAGGCACCCTGGATATGGCGCTGATGTTTGTGCCGTCGGAAAGCGTCTATTACGAATTGCTGATGCTCGCCGACAACAAGGGCCAGCAACTCGATAGTTATTGTCGCAGCAAAAAAGTTATTGCCGTGTCGCCCAACACTTTGTACGCGCACCTTTGTGTGATTGCCATGGGTTTGCGCGGCATGCAGATCGAAGAAAATGCCACGCGCATTTTTTCCAGCCTCGCCGGAATGCACAAGCAGATGGAAACGTTCACCGAAGTTTTTGAAAAGCTGGGCACGCACATCAAGAACTCCCAGCAGGCTTACAACGACGCCGACAAGCGCCTGGAGAAAACGCAGAACACCCTCGACAATCTGCTGGGCACCAGCTCCACGCAAGCCGCTCTGGAAGTGCAAGGCACGCTGGCGTTGCCCATGGACTCGACGGAAGTAGCGGCTAAGAAAGGCGCGTAGAGCGCGGGCTTCCGCTTACTGCACCGGGCGTGCCGCGATCGGCACTAGTCGGATAGAAATCATAAAGCTTCCGCGGCGCCGGCCTACAACTTCAAAACGCGCCACGTTTTCGGCTCCGCCGGAAGAAGCATGACGCACGGAGTCGCCTCCAAGAAGTTCAGCAACAGCCGGCGCGAGGTTTTTCGCTTCCAGAGAAATTTTTGCCTTCGTACCCGCCACGCTGACGGTCAACCGGCGGTGCTCATTAGGCGCCAACGGCGAAGTGTCGGCATGCAGTTCCAGCCCCAGAAAAATCATGGAAAAAGTAGGAATGGAATTTTTGCCGCACGCGATATTCACGGGAGCGATCCCTGGCTCCAACCCGCCGGGCGGCAGAACCACCAGCGCGGTCGGCGAAGCCGCCAAAACAATGGCCGCTTCTCCACCGATCGTCACGGTATTAGTATCGGCATCGCCGCAGAAACCCGAGCCCAGAATATCGAATCTATCGCTCAGCGAAGCAATTCGCGGTACGGATTTCACTTCCACGGTGGTCACCGCGGGGTCCGTAGGAGCAAAAATCGTCGTGGCCACGCGTCCTTGCCGGCCCGCAATGGAACCGAAAATCACTCCCGGATTCAGTGGCGCGACGAACAAACCGCGACCGGTCTGATCGGTCGTCAAGCGATCGCCATTCGAAAAGTTTACCGTCACGCCGGGTGTCAAACGGCCGTTCACATCCAGGACCGCCAGCGTGGCCCGTTCGCCCGAAACGATGCGGCGCGGTAGCAGCAGAATTCTGGCGCCCGAAGGTGCTGGGGCTGGCTGCTGACACAAAACGGCAGCGCCAGACAGCAAAAAGCAAAATCCCAACAAGACGAGGGCGCGGCCGCGCGAGCACATGCAGGAATTGTAGTTTACCCCGGACTAAAGAAGAAGGACCTGCAAGTGACCCGAGCTGTGCTTTTGCGTGCCGGTCCTTTTGTTGCTAAAACACTGCTAATTGATAGGGTTCAGGGCAATTTTGAAGTGCCAATTCCTGTTAGCGTGTGAGCAGGGGTCATCAGCTCCCGACACGCTCCGGGTGTCGACGGCGCATCGCGAGATTCGCCGCACGGCCCAGGTAAAGGGGTATTTGTGCGGATTGCCAGCGGTGGAAAAAGCGATGTCGGGCAGCAGCGCGGGAACAATGAGGACAGCTTTCGCATCGTCGAAGCGCTGGAATTGTTCGTGATCTCCGACGGTATGGGCGGCGAGGCGCACGGCGAAATTGCCAGCGCTATGGCCGTGGAGACTGTGGTGAAAACCTGCCTGGGCGAAGAGACAGCTCCTCCCGCAGGCTCTGCATCGCAAGCGGGTTGGAGCGAGCACACTACAGCGTTGTACAACGCGGTACATTTCGCGAACAAGAAAATTTTCGACTCCGCGGAAGCGCATATCGAGCAACAGGGCATGGGCGCAACGATTACGGCCGCGTGGATCAATGAAGAAAAGGTGAGCGTCGTCCACGTAGGAGACAGCCGCTTGTATCTGCTGCGCAGCGGCGCGCTGCAACAGCTCACCAGCGATCACTCTCTGGTGGCGGAACAAGTGCGGCGCGGAATTCTGACCGCCGCGGAAGCGGAACACAGCGAGATGCAGAGCGTTCTGCTGCGCGCGCTGGGTACGCAACCCCAGGTGGACGTGGACGCGGATGAGCACATGCTGTTTCCGCTCGACGTCTTATTGCTGTGCTCCGATGGCCTGACGCGCATGGTCACTGAGCCGGAGATTGCCGGCACGCTGCAGGCCGAGCCGGATCCGGCGCGAGCCGCCGACCGTCTGGTGGAACTGGCGAATGAAAACGGCGGCGCCGACAACGTAACCGTAATCGTCATTCGCATGGAATCGGAAGAGAAGGGTTGGTTTTCGTGGTTGCGCCGCGGGGCGCAGAAAAATGCAGGCAGCGGCAATGGCTCTGCAGGAGGATTGTGAAATGGCGAAACTGACGCTGATGTTCGAAGAGAAAACGGTGAAAGAGGTTCCCGTGGGCGCCAGACCAGTGGGCATTGGCCGGTCGCCGGATAACGATTTGCCGGTGGACAATCTGGCGGTGTCGAATTATCACGCGCGCGTGTATGTCGAAGGCGGCCGGCTGGTCGTCGAGGATCTCGACAGCCTCAACGGCACGTTCGTAAACGAACTGCGCGTCGAGCGCGCCACGCTGCATGACGGCGACTCCATTCACGTCGGGAAACATCACATCAAGGTGGACGCCACCGGCGACGCTCCGGTGCCTTACGACGCGGGGCGAAAAGCCAGCGCGCCGCGCATTAACGAAACCATGGTGCTCGATACCAAAGTCCGCCGCGAGATGCTACAGCAGGCGGCAGCTATGGGCGAGAGAACACAGTTTGCTTCCGGGCGCCTGAAAGTACCAACGCTGGTGGTCCTGGGCGGTCGGACCGATCGTAAGGAATACCCGCTGAACAGTAAGCTGACGGTCATCGGAAAATCGAATCTGGCCACCGTGCAACTGCGCGGGTGGTTCAAGCCCAAAATGGCGGCGCAAATCAACCAGCGCGATGACGGCTTCTATGTCGGCGCGGGTTCGAAAGTTCCCACCGTGAACGGCACTCCCATCACCGGACAGGTGATGTTGAAAGACGGCGATGTCGTGGCCGTTTGTGGCGTGCGCCTGAATTTTATCTTCCGCGATTAACTCGATCGCAATGGCAGCTTCAGCAGCCGCACCCGGACAGCCGCGAGGATTCGCCGTTGTCTATGAGCTGTTGCAGAGCTGGTGGCAACATCGCGTCTCCTTCCTGATCAGCCTGGTCATCACCTTCACTGCGCTGGGGCTGTACATTTTCACTTACATTGGCGAGCATCCTAGTCCCCTGCTGGTGTTCATCGAACGGCTGGAGCTCGACGCGCTCGACACGCGCTTCCGCATGCGCCCCGCGAAATATACGCCGCCCGACCCGCGCATCGTCATCGTGGACATAGACCAAAAATCCCAGGAAGGGCTGGGCAAGTGGCCGTTTTCGCGCACCAACTTTGCGAACATGCTCGATGCTTTGCGCGCAGATGGCGCAAGAGTGGTGGGCTTCGACGTTACCTTTGACAAACCCGACCAAACCGCCGCGCCGGTGCGCGCGCTGGCCGAACGACTGGCGCAACGAAAAAAAAGTGGGCAGCGCGTAGATCCCAAGCTGGAAGAGGAAATCAAAGCGCTCGCGGCGGAATACGACGCCGATAAGCAATTTGGCGAGGCAATTCAGAAATTCGGCAACGTTGTGCTGGGGAATTTTTTCTTTCCGAAGGAAGAATTGAAGGGGGCCGACCAGGCAGCCCTGAATT
>JBBRPU010000321.1:0-4403 GCA_038227545.1 Candidatus Acidiferrales bacterium | reverse complement strand
CTGTTCTTCCAGGCCGGTCACCGCCTGTTGATCTCCCGCATTCTCACCGGCCAATTTCCGAATTACGAAGCGGTTCTCCCGCGCGACAACTCCAAGACGGTCGTCATCGAGCGCGGCGAACTATGCGACGCCGTCCGCCGTGTCTCGCAACTCGCCGACCAGCGCTCTCACGCCGTAAAGCTTGCCGTCTCCAACGAAGGCATCGAAATTTCCGCCTCCAGCCCCGAGTACGGCGAAGCCAAAGAAAATATCGAAAAGGAATATTCCGGCGATCCCATCGCCATCGGTTTCAATTCCACTTACATGCTCGACTTCCTGGCCGCCGCCGCCGATGGCCCCATCAGCATCGAGCTGAAGGACGAACAATCCGCCGGCCAGATGCGCCCCCTCGCCGACGAATCCTACCGCTACCGCTACATCATCATGCCCATGCGCATCTGAAATTTTGCGCCGTCAGAAAGCTCATAATCGCAGACCAATTTGCCCGGGAAGTACGATATCCGGTGAGTAAAACTCACTCTCTGGCGAGAACTCAAAATGCAACCTCTACTCCCCGTAACCATCTATCAATAAAAGGTTTAGACCGTCAAAACTATACTTTCTCGCCTTGAGATTTCGTCCAAAATCGGTTACACTATTTTAGTTGTCGATTCGCTGTTGACCCTTCCAAATCGGCACGTCGGCCAAGTGAGATTTCGGGTTTGGTTTCGCGCCAGAAACCAAAAATTATTTCGCTTGGAAAGTATTTAGTCTTCGCCACGTCTCGCTGCGCGGGATGGGATGGAGCAGGAAACCTTACGAGTTTCGTTCGCTACCGCGAGCGAAATCAAAAGGTGAGGCGACGTACGCAGCATTCCGCAAGCACGCCTTCCTCGCTTCAAAATGTTTTGCACCAATTTTATTCAGCGCGCCGCATTCGTATTGCGCGGAATTTTTGCGAACAGAAGCGTCCGCAAAGTGCTCAGTAGTGGATCAACCAGCCACATAAAATTTAGCAAATTTAGTTCTGAGGGATTCATGGAAGAGAAAGAACCGCTCGCGGGATCCGCACCAGCCGCAGGTCACAAGTACGACGCCAAATCCATTAAAGTTCTCGGCGGCCTTGAAGCCGTTCGCCTGCGTCCCGCTATGTACATTGGCTCCACCGGTGAAATGGGTCTGCATCACTTGGTCTGGGAAGTTGTAGACAACTCCGTTGACGAAGCTATGGCCGGCTACGCCGACGAGATCAACGTCACCGTGCACGCCGACAATTCCGTCACCGTTGTGGACAACGGCCGCGGCATTCCCGTGGACATGCACGCCACCGAAAAACGCCCCGCCGCCGAAGTCGTACTAACCGTTCTCCACGCCGGCGGAAAATTCGATAGCGACACCTACAAAGTTTCCGGCGGTCTCCACGGCGTCGGCGTTTCCGTCGTCAACGCGCTAGCGGACTGGCTTGAACTCGAAATTTCCCGCGACGGCGCCGTCTGGGAGCAGACCTACGAAAAAGGCAAGCCCACATCCAAGCTCAAGCAAACCGGCAAGACCCGCAAAACCGGCACGAAAATCACTTTTCATCCTGATTCCACCATCTTCGACAAATCCGTTTACAGCTTCGACACTCTTTCGCAGCGCCTTCGCGAGCTTGCCTTCCTCAACAAAGGCCTGAAAATTACTCTCACCGATGAGCGCACCGAAAAAACCGCCGAGTTCCGCTTCACCGGCGGCATCGGAGAATTCGTCAAGCATCTCAATCGCGGCAAGTCCACCCTTCACGACTCGCCCATATACATAGAAGGGAAGCGCGGCAACGTCGAAATCGAAATTGCGCTGCAGTACAACGACACCTACGGCGAAAATGTTTTTGCCTTCGCCAACACCATCAACACCGTGGACGGCGGCACGCATCTTTCCGGCTTTCGCTCCTCGCTCACGCGCTCCATCAATAATTTCGCTTCTTCCACCGGCATGCTCAAAGAGCAGAAGGACGAAGTCACCATCAACGGCGACGACGTGCGCGAAGGTCTCGTCGCGGTTATCAGCGTGCGCCTCCCGCAGCCACAATTCGAAGGCCAAACCAAAGGCAAGCTCAACAGCGACATCAAAGGCGATGTCGAGCAACTCGTGAACGAAAAACTCGGCGAATGGTTTGACAAACATTCCACTGTCGCGCGCCGCATCGTTGGCAAATGCATCGAAGCCGCGCGCGCCCGTGAAGCAGCCCGTAAAGCCCGCGAACTCACGCGCCGCAAATCCGCCATGGACTCCAGCGGCCTGCCCGGCAAGCTCGCCGATTGCCAGGAACGCGATCCCGCGCGCTGCGAACTTTTCGTTGTTGAGGGCGAATCCGCAGGCGGCTCCGCAAAAATGGGCCGCGACCGAAAGTTCCAGGCCATCCTTCCGCTGAAAGGAAAAATTCTCAACGTTGAAAAAGCGCGCTACGACAAGATGCTCGGCCATGAAGAAATTCGCGCCATCATCACCGCGCTGGGTACCGGCATCGGCAAAGACGACTTCGACGCCACCAAATTGCGCTACCACAAAGTGATTCTCATGACCGACGCGGACGTGGACGGCAGCCATATCCGCACCCTCCTGCTCACTTTTTTCTTTCGACACATGAAAGAACTGATTGAGCGCGGGCACATCTATATCGCACAGCCACCGCTCTACCGCGTCAAGCGTGGAAAAACCGAGCGCTACATTCGCGACGAGCACGACTTCGCTCACGAATTAATGAAGCGCGCCACCGAAGATCACGTCGTCAAAGCCAAAGAGGGCGTCAACCTCGAGGGCCCCGCCCTCACCACTTTCCTGCTCAACGTGCAGGAGTATCAGGCTGCCGCGGAAAAACTCGGGCGCCGCCTACGTGAACGGGGTCTCGTCGAGCTGCTTTCTGAAAGCCGCCTCGAAAAGAAAACCGATTTCGAAGACAAGAAAGCTCTCGACAAACTCTTGAAGGAAATCGAGAAATCGAAATTGAAACTCGAAGGCAAAGTTGTATTCGACGAAGAACACAGCCTCTACGAGATTCAGTTTGGCGCGCCGCACAACCAGAAAATCAACTGGGCCGTGGCTTCCACCGCCGAGTACAAACGCCTCCGCGGTCTCGCCAAACAAATTGAAGAATTCAATCATCCGCCGTTCACCATCGCCCGCAACGGCGATAAGGTCACTAAATCGAATGCGCGCGATGTCCTCGATTACGTAGTGGAAGACGCCAAAAAAGACTTCACCATCACCCGCTTTAAGGGCCTGGGCGAAATGAATGCCGAGCAGCTTTGGGACACCACTATGAACGCTGACACGCGCACTTTGCTCCAGGTCAAATTGGAAGACGCCGTCGCCGCCGAAGACATTTTCACCACGCTCATGGGCGAAAACGTGGAAGCGCGCCGCAAATTCATCGAGGAAAACGCCCTCGAAGTCGTCAACCTGGATATTTAAGTTTGCGATGATTTACCAGTTGGGATGGAGCACATTACCCGGGCTGCGTGGATTGGTTTGCGGCGATTTTCGCGCCACGCCAACAAGCGCGCCCGACAACGAGCGTGGCGTAGCCATTGAAATCGCCACCGAAGCGCAGCGCGACAATCTATTGCGGCAACTCGAGGAAAACTTTGCTGCGAAGCGCTTCACCAACGCAGCCGATGCCTTCGACACCGTCAAAGCTTTTATTTTGGATCAGTCAGCGAGGCAGTAGGTTTGGAAATAATGTTTTATAGCAACTCGAGAAATTCATTCAACGTCAGGCCGCTCTGCTTCAGGATGTCCGCCAGCGTTCCCTTCGCTAGCGCAGAGTGCATTGGCACAACTGTTCTAAAGGCGCCGTCGGGGGAACGTTTTTCTAAAGAAACGTGGCTTCCTTTTTGGCGTAATTCGACAAACCCCGCACGTTTGAGTGCTCGAACCACGCGTTCACCGGAGACACTCGGGAGTTTCGCCACGTCAATGCGAGACTTCTACGGTTGTCCAAAATTGCTGGGACTCGAGCGCTCTCTCTTCCGGCACGCCCCAGGTTTCCAGGTACAACTCGATAGCTTCCCGAAGATTCCCTCGAGCGCTCTCGACATCGCTGCCCTGCGAAGTCACGCCCAGCTCCGGACAACGCGCAACATAGAATTCTTCTTCTTTGGTAATCAGCACCGGGAATCGGTAAGTCATATGGCGATGCTAGCGGATGTAGCGCAGCCAGGCAAGCAACACGAGAATCGCATTTCTCGAATATCGTAACAGCGAGGACTAATGGCGGACGAAAAAAACACTTCAATACTTCTTCCCATTGATATCGAAGTCGAAATGCGTAAGTCGTACCTCGACTACGCCATGAGCGTCATCATCGCGCGCGCCCTGCCCGACGTGCGCGACGGACTCAAGCCCGTGCAGCGCCGCATCCTCGTGGCCATGAACGATCTCGG
>JBBRPU010000320.1:0-4405 GCA_038227545.1 Candidatus Acidiferrales bacterium | reverse complement strand
GCTGCTCGCGCGGGTCGGTGCTCAAATCGTAAAGCTCCGGCCGTGGAGCTTCGATGTATTTGCGGCCCGGCTCGCGCACAGAACGCAGCGAAGCCCATCCAAAACTCAGCGGATAGTTCGTCTCCCCGAAGACCGGCTGCGGCTCAGTGGAACCGCCTTCAAAGTTTTGTTTCAAGGATTGGCCGTCGAGTCGCGACGGACGCGCGACATTCAGGACGTCGAGGACGGTGGGCAAAATATCCGTGGTGCTGGCTTGAACTTCGACTGTGCCGCCCGGCTTCCGCTCCCCAGGAAGTTTCACGATCAAAGGAACGTGCGTGGTCGAATCGTAAAGAAAAATTCCATGCGTCTCTTCGCCATGTTCTCCCAAACCTTCTCCGTGATCGCCAACGACGACTACCAACGAACGATCGTAGGCCCCGTGTGATTTCAGGTAGGCCACGAACTCGCCGACCACGGAATCTGCGTACGCTATTTCGCCGTCGTACGGCTTGTCGCGATACTTTTGCGCGTAGGGCGGCGGCGGATCATAAGGATCGTGCGGATCGTAAAGATGTATCCAGACGAAGCGTGGACCCGTGCGATGTTTGTCCAGCCATTTTTCCGCGTGCGCTACGACGTCTTTGCCGCGGCGCTCCACACGCCCCCAGCGCGGCGAATCTTTTTTTGCTGGCGGAAAATTATCGTAGAAATCAAAACCGTGCTCGAAGCCCGGTGCCAGAGTCTTGCTATCGAGCACCACCGCGCCGATAAACGCTGCCGTTCGATAGCCGGCATCTTTCAGCAGCGAAGCCAGCGTGGGATACGACGGGTCCAGCCGTTCGCCAAAATTCGTTACGCCGTGCGCCGACGGAACCAGACCGGTCAAAATGGTGGCGTGTGAGGCATTGGTGATCGGGCTTGGCGTGAACGCATTTGAGAAGCGCACGCCTTCGGCCGCCAGCTTATCGAGAGCAGGAGTCTGGTCCGCCGGGTATCCGTAGCAATGGAGATGATCGGCCCGCAAAGTGTCTATGGTGATCAGGAAAACATCACGTTGCGCGGGCGGTGTGGATGCGCGTTGACGCGCATAGGACGGTGCGATCATCAACAGGCCGCAACAAATCATTGTGAAGCGCTTCATGTTGGTTGAGCGTAGCACAGCTAAACAGCGGCGCTGGCTGCGGACTCCGCGAGAAAAATTGCGTTACGGCCGCGTCCGCGATTTAAGTTGTTCGGCAGTTTGTCGCTCCCGCGAGGCGCTCTCCGGCTGACCCACCTGTTCGTAAGCCTCGGCGAGAAAGAGGTGCGCCTCGACGGAACGCGGCTCGACTTGCGCGGCTTTTTCGAGGTTTGCAACGCCTTCGGCGGCGTGTCCTTGCAGCGACAAAATCCGTCCGCGCAGTAAATTCGCGCGGTAATGCGCGGGATTCAGCTCCAGCGCTGTCGTCAACTCCGTCATCGCTTCCGGTATGCGATCAATTCGGGCGTACACGGAGGCCAGCGAAAAATGCGCGTCTGCCCAACGGGGCGCATGCTCCACCGCGAACGCAAACTCAGGAGCCGCGGAATTCAGATCACCGTTATCAAATAGCGCGAGTCCCAATTCGTAATGCGCCATGCCGGAATCTGGCTGCCGTTTGACAGCGGAGCGCAATAGCGGAAGCGCTTCGCCGGGCTGTTTCAGACGGGCGAGAGCGATCCCCAATTGCATTTGCGCCACGGTCATCTGCGGTTCGGTGGCGAGCACACTTCGCAAGTGCGGAACCGCCTGTTCGTAACGGCCATCTTCCACTTCCAGAAGCGCGTCGTGCAAGAGGTTGGCGATTTCAATTCTATCTTTCGGATTCGCGCCTTCCAGTTTGCTGCCCGCGGCCGTGGAAGCGCCGCTGGTGACATAGCCTAGCGCGCTTAGCTGCTCGGCCTGTTGCGCGTCGGTGGGCGCGGTGTTCGCGGAGGGCGAATTACCGTGCGCGCTCAATCTGGAATGAAAATTATCCACCTGCGCCGACAACGTATCGCTCACCGCCGGAGATTTCGTCGCCAAATTGTCGGCAGCCTGCGGATCTATCGCCTGGTCGTACAACTCATTTACCGGCGCGCGGATAAATAAATATTTTCCCGCGCGAACGGAACGCAACGCGCTCCAGCCAAATGCCCGGTGCGGATAGTCGGTTTCCGAATACACCGGTGGGTCGAGCGCGTTCGTTTTGGTCGCCGAGTTGATTTTCGAATTACCGGCTGGCGCGGCTTTCGTAATTGCGCTCTTCAGCGATTTACCCTGGATCACTTCTGGTACGGGGATGCCCGCCAACTCCAGTAGAGTTGGCGTTACATCCACAAGGCTTGTGCGTGTTTCCACTTTTGTGGACGAGGCACTCAGCGGCAACTTAAAGAGCAGAGGAACGTGAATGGTTTCATCATAAAGAAAGATTCCGTGCGTCTCCTCGCCATGTTGCCCAAGCGCTTCTCCATGATCGGCCATCACGGCAATAACGGTGTTGTCGTACGCCCCGAGTTGGCGCAGCGCCCTGGTGAGTGAACCGACACAAGCATCCGCGTAGGCAATCTCGCCGTTGTATAGCGCTCCGGTAAATCGTGTCGAATACGGCGCTGGCGGATCATACGGATCGTGCGCGTCGTACAAATGTACCCAC
The DNA here is from genome assembly GCA_038227545.1 of Candidatus Acidiferrales bacterium. Classification (GTDB taxonomy): domain Bacteria; phylum Acidobacteriota; class Terriglobia; order Acidiferrales; family UBA7541; genus Acidiferrum. Next base: position 1,769 of record JBBRPU010000320.1, on the reverse strand, counting down.
AGGAAAAATAGTCCCGCCGGGCGCTTGCTGAGCCACTTCACGGCGCGCTCCACCACGTCTGCCCCGCGACGCTCCAGGGTCTGAAATCTGTCCTCGCCCGGGCGGCGCGTGCGAAAACCCGCGTCGTAAACTTCGAAGCCACGATCAAAACCTGGCGCGGTGCCCCCAATGGGATCGAGCACCAGCGAACCCACGAAGGCCGCGGTGTGATACCCGCGCTCGCGCAATAGCGCCGGCAGATACGGCGCTGCGGGGTTCAACGGCTTGCCGAAATCGGTGACTCCGTTCAATTCGGGATAGGTGCCGGTGAGAATCGCGGCGTGCGACGCCGTGGTGATGGGCTCGACCGCGTGAGCCCGCGTGAATACCACGCTTTGCCGGGCCAACCCGTCCAGATTCGGTGTCAGGCCCAGTTTGGAACCTAGAAAACCCATGCGGTCAGCTCTGGTGGTATCCAACGTCACGATGACAATGTTGGGTCCGCGTTGGGGAGGAGCCGCCTTTACCATTTTGGGGTATACGGACGCGGCTGCGAGCACTGCGGCAATCGCGTAAATGTTCCGTCGCGCGGACTTGCGTTGAGCTACCTGGTACAAAATCATGCTCATAGTCAGCTTCACAATTTGGTTAGCAACTTTTCGAATGCAAAAGACCTAAATTGTTTGTAAACGGTATGTTAGAACAAATCAAATCATGACAGTAACGCGACATTGCTCTTGACTTGTCAATCTGTAGCATTAGACTCAACCACATAGAAACGGGTGTTTCAACGTACGGAATAAATCGGGTGGGGGTCTTGAATGGGATACGTAAGTAAGTGTGTACTTGTGGTTATTTGTATTTTCCTCGGCGCTTCTTTTTTTCCTGCTGCAGCGCAAACCACGACTGGTGACATCGGCGGTGACGTGACCGACAGTTCTGGCGGCACGGTTCCCAACGTGTCGGTGACAGCAGTGAATAATGATACTGGAATCACGCGCACCACCACCTCGTCTGACACCGGCGGTTACGTATTCGCTCAGATGCCCATTGGCACTTACAAGATCACCGTGTCCGCGGAAGGTTTTAAGACCGTGGTCAGCTCCGCGATAGTTGCCACCGGAACCACCACCCGCGCGGACATTGTTCTGCAGGTTGGCCAGCGCAACGAGACGGTGACCGTGGAAGGCGCCGCGCCGCTGATGGACCTCACGCCGAACGAGAACAACTTCGTTGATAGCTTGAAGATCGAAAACGTGCCGCTGAATGGCCGGGATTTCAACTCGCTGTTGGCCATCACTCCGGGCGTGCAGCGAACCCCTGGCGGAGGATTTCTGGCCGTCAGCATCAATGGTTCCCGCACCACTTCCAACAATTATTTCGTGGATGGCCTGTATAACAACGACCGTTACTATGGGGATTCGGCCATCAATCAGACCGGCGTCGTGGGCATTCCGGCGACTATTTTCCCTCCTGAAGCGATTCAGGAGTTGAGCGTGCAGGAAAATCCCTCCGCTGAATTCGGCGTAAAGGGCGGCGCGCCGATTCTGCTGGGCATGAAGAGCGGAACTAACGATTATCACGGCTGGGCACAATGGATTCGGCACACCTCCTTTGCCGACGCGGCCAATTATTTTTCGAAGAGCAGCGGGTGCGGTGATCCGGGTAGCTGCGCACCTACACCGCTTCGCAACATGCAGTTTGGCGGGGGCATTGGTGGACCAATCATTAAAGACCGCACCTTCTTTTTCCTGTTCTACGAAGGCCAGCGTTATAGCTCCCTGTCCATT
>JBBRPU010000319.1:0-4406 GCA_038227545.1 Candidatus Acidiferrales bacterium | reverse complement strand
CGCCGTGCACACAGACTTTTGGACTGGGAATTTTGCAGTTGCCCACTAGTGCGGAGTTAATTGCGATAGAGAAATTTTTTAAAGCGCGCGGGGCGCCCGTATTTCATGAGGTGAGTCCGCTGGCGGACAAGGGGCTAACGGCGATGCTGAACGAGCGCGGTTACCGGCCGTTCGAAATGAGCACGGTCATGTATTTGCCACTGGGGCAGCGGGTGGAGCGGAAGGTGCCGAATGACGCGGTTAAGGTGAGGAGTTTGAGGGATGACGGAGAAGATCGGGAATTGTTTGTGCGAACGTTTGCGGAGGGCTGGTCGGAATATGCGGAGTACGCGGAGTTCATGCTGGAAATGGCGCGCATTTCGGCGATGACGGAAGGGAATGTGCCATTTATTGCGGAGCTGGAGGGGCAGGCGGTGGCGTGCGGGAGCTTGTCCATTCGGGACGGCGTAGCGTTGTTTGCGGGCGCCAGCACGGTTCCGGCGTTTCGACGGCGCGGCGCGCAACAGGCTTTGCTGGAGGCGCGCTTTCGATATGCTCGCGACGTGGGATGCGACCTCGCGCTGATGGCCGCGGATCCCGGGAGCGGGTCGCAGAGAAACGCGGAGCGGCAGGGATTTCGGATTGCGTACACGCGGACGAAGTGGAAGCTGGCAGATTAGTTTAGATCGCAGCGGGAGCGCCGCTTCGGCTGCGGGCTCGGGTTCAGGGTAAAATAGGAAGTGATTTGAAGCACAGGAGATTCTTTGTATGGCAACCGCGGAGTACAAATTGCGCAGTGCAGAGTTCACGAACGAACCGTTTGTGGATTTTTCCAAACCGGAAAACAAGCTAGCGATGGAAGCGGCGCTGAAGAAGGTGACAGGGGAATTCGGGCGCGAGTATCCCATGTACATCGGAGGGGAAAAAATTATTACTACGGCGAAGATGATGTCAACCAATCCTTCGCACCCGAAGCAAGTAATTGGGGTATTTCAGACGGCTACGGCGGAACACGCGAGCAAGGCGGTGGAAGCGGCGGCGAAAGCGTTCGAAACCTGGAAGCGGGTGCCGGCGGAGCAGCGGGTGGAGATTTTGTTTCGGGCGGCGGACATTTTCCGGCAACGGAAGTTCGAGATTTCGGCGCTGATTTGCGCGGAAGTGGGCAAGTCCTGGATTGAAGCGGATGCGGACACGGCGGAAACCATAGACTTCCTAGATTTTTACGGGCGGGAGATGCTGCGGTTTGCAGGCGAGCATGCGGTCACGCCGATGAGCGGGGAGAAAAATTATCTGGTGTACATCCCGCTGGGAGTTGGAGTGGTGATTCCGCCGTGGAATTTTCCCGCGGCGATTGCGGCGGGAATGACGGCGGCATCGCTGGTGACGGGAAATACCGTGGTGCTGAAGCCGTCTGAGGAATCTCCCACGGTGGCGGCGAAGGTGGTCGAAATAATGTATGAAGCGGGGATTCCGAAAGAGGCATTGAATTTTCTAACCGGAGCGGGAGAAATCGTTGGCGATGCGCTGGTGAAACATCCGAAGACGCGCTACATCGCGTTTACCGGCTCAAAAGAAGTGGGATTGCTGATCAGCGAAGCGGCGGGGAAGCGAGTACCGGGGCAGATGTGGATCAAGCGCGCGGTATTGGAAATGGGCGGCAAGGACGCAACGATTGTGGACGAAGAAGCGGATATTGATGCGGCTGTCGAGGGCGTGGCGCTGGCGGCATTCGGCTACCAGGGGCAGAAATGCTCGGCGTGCTCTCGCGCAATTGTTTCGGAAAAAATCTACGATACGTTTGTGCAGAAACTGGTGGAGCGCGCGAAGAAAATTACCGTGGGACCGGCCGAGGATCCCGGCAACTACATGGGGCCGGTGGTGAGCAGCATGGCGATGGAAGGGATTCTCGGATATATAGACGTGGGAAAAAAGGAAGGGAAGGTGGTGCTGGGCGGCGGGCGCGCGCCGGGAGACGGATATTTTATCCAGCCGACGATTATTGCGGACGTTTCGCCTAAAGCGCGGGTGGCGCAGGAGGAAATCTTCGGCCCGGTGCTGTCGGTGATCAAGGCCAAGGACTTCGATGACGCGCTGGAGATTGCGAATGACACGGAATTCGGACTGACGGGGGCGGTTTATTCGCAGAACGCGGAGAAAATTGACAAGGCGCAGGAGGCGTTTCACGTTGGCAATCTGTATTTGAACCGCAAGTGTACGGGCGCGATGGTGGGGGCGCATCCGTTCGGAGGATTTAACATGTCGGGGACGGATTCGAAGACCGGGGGGAAAGATTATTTGCTGCATTTCCTGCAGGCGAAATCTATCGCGCAGAAAGTCTCGAATTAATTTCCAATTAATTTCGAATTAAATCGTAGCCCGTCCAAAAAAGTCCTGTACATCGGTACTGCAAACGCATCTATTTTGTGGTACCGTTTGCCTATTGTCTCCGAGTAGGTCTAGAGGCAAAATCAGGTCTTCAGGCGATGATGTTTGCGTCCCTGACGCGGCCTGAGTTGCTAAACCCGGGTAATGAGGCGAAATTCATGTCCCTGCTGCACTTTCGATTCAAAGAACGCCGGCGAACAGTGCGGGTCACTCTTACTGTGGGACTGACGGTGCGCTGGCAAACGGAAGCGGGTGAAAAATTTTCGGTTAAAACTTTCTCACACTCGGTGAGCCGCGAAGGCGGGCTTTTCCCAATGGAAGAGCCGGTGGTGGTGGGACAGACGCTGCACATCGCCAACGAAAACAGCGGGAAGTCTATCGAATCGAAAGTCACGACTATCCGTAAAGCTCGCGACGGCAAGACCTTCGTGGGGGTCGAGTTCGCGGGTACGAATGCAAATTTCTGGCAAATGTGCTTCCCGGTGCCGGGGACGCGCCCGCTGCGACGCACCAATTCCTCTTCAAAAGCCACGGCATAGTCTTTTCCGCACGCAGATCTGGTGCGCGCCCTCCAGCACGCTTATTATTAATTAGATCGCTCTTTGTTCCGGCCAGGCACCCAATGCTGGGTGACGGAACTTTTGGTGGGCAGGCGCTCATGATTCTAGGGCTGATTTCGGATACGCATGGGTTGCTGCGCGCGAGCGCGCTTCGCGCACTGCGTGGGCCGACGTTAATCATTCACGCGGGTGATGTGGGCAAGCGGGAAATTCTGAAGAAGTTGGATACTATTGCGCCTGTTGTGGTGGTGCGCGGGAATGTGGATGTGGAGGACTGGTGCGCACAGTTGCCCGGCGCGGTGCAGACTGAGATTAAAAACGCCAAGATTTACGTCGTACATGACCTGAACGATCTGAAGATTGATCCGGTGGCCCTGGGAGTTTCCATCGTGGTGAGCGGACATTCTCACAAACCTGGACAAACGGTTCGCGATGGAGTGTTGTATATCAACCCGGGAAGCGCAGGGCCGCGAAGATTTAAGTTGCCGATCACGGTGGCTCGGCTGGATTTGAGCCGCAAGCCGTGGAAGGTGGAATTTATTGACGTGAGTGAAGATGGAGCTTGAGCCCGGCACTAGTGTTTCTTGGCCGACCCGCTTCGTATGCTTGCAATTGCGGGGAGTGCTAGACTGATTTTATGGCCAGCAAAAAGAAGAACGTGAGGAAGAAGAGCTCTCTGAGCAAGAAGAAGCCCTTGGAGCGCAAGAAATCTAAAGTTGCTCCCGCAAAATCTCGAAAGGTGGCGAGCAAATCTCGAGCGGCTAAAGCGAGTGTTGCGAAATCGAAGTCACCGGCGGGAGTCAGGGGCCGCAAGGGAAGTGTCTCGAAGAGAATTGCCACGAAGGGTGGCACGGCGCGCACTACGGGAGCCGCGCGCGGTCAAAGGTCGAAAGGTGAAACGGTGCGAATCTTGCGTTCCGCGATTCCCACGCGTGGAGAAGTCCGGGACATTGCGCGCGAAGATCTGGAAACGAAGGGCCGGGGAGCTGAGTCAGGCGGACAATCCGGCAGCTTGCAGGGATTATCAGGTGTTGAAGGAGCGGATTCTGAAAGTGTGGGCGAGCTTCTTGAAGAGGGGAATTCGTTCGAGGCGGAAGTTGTGAAGGGCGTGGAAGACGCCGCGGACGAAGAGGAATCGGAAGTGCACACGCACCAGCGGCCGCAGGAAAAAGACCTGGACGAAGACTTTCGCGAGAATTAGTTAACCTCTAGTGGAACAATAATGCAGAGGTTTCGCGGGGTTGTTGACGGTGGAATTGATGTGGGTGACTGAGGCAGCTAACCCACTCTTGCGCTTGTTGGCTTAAGGCTTTTGGGTTCCACGTTACAAGACCCACCCTGCAAAACCTGAGGGATGGGGCACCTATACTAATTACTACACGCGGGTTCCGCTGCTCGTACAAGATTCACCCTATTGGGTATGGCGGTGACTGTAGGTACCGTCATTTAGCTCGATTTGGGGCGGGTGCGGAGGAAAGATGT
>JBBRPU010000318.1:0-4409 GCA_038227545.1 Candidatus Acidiferrales bacterium | reverse complement strand
TGCCGCGGCGAAAACGGCGGATATTTCAAATCTGGCCGCCGCGTTTCGTCATAAAGATGAATCAAACGTTGCAGATTCACCGGGCCGCGTACGCGAAACACCAGGGACTCGTCCACTTCGAACGTGGAAACCAGTCTCTCCCCCATTTCCGAATGCGCTCCGGCCTCGATCTCCAGACGCACCGCTTCGCCTTTGCGCCGCTGCGCCACTTGCGAGTCCACCACTTCCAGCAGGTTGCGCGTCTCTTCTTCTTCCAGATACAGATTGCTGTTGCGCGTCACCCGGAAAGACGCATGCGCCAGAATCTCGTACCCACGATAAAGTTTCGCCGCGTGCGTGGAAATCACATCCTGTAGAAACACGTACTGGATCGCGCCGTCATCCGACGGAATGCGCAGCAAGCGAGGTAGCGCCCGCGGGATGGTGACGACTCCGAAATATGGCTTGCCGTTTCCCGCGCGCCGCCGCCGCAAAATGAACGCCACGCACAGCGCCTTGTTCATCACCCGTGGAAATGGATGCGACGGATCCACGGTCACCGGCGTCAGCATCGGCACGATGCGCCGCTCGTAAAACGCCTTGGCCGTTTTTGCGCCCTTGGCATCCAGTTGCTGCATGGACAGCACCCGGATGGAGTGCTTCGCCAGCGCCGGAAGTAACTCCTCGTTCCAGCACTTGTACTGGTCGCGCACAAATACGTGCATGGCCGCGGTAACTTTCGCCAGCTCTTCTTCGGCGGTCAGCCCGTCGGGACTCGATTCGCGTGAGCCATGTTCAATGCGCTGCAGAAAACTGGAAACGCGCACCTCCACGAACTCGTCCAGGTTGCTGGCCGAAATGGCCAGAAACTTCACGCGTTCCAGCAATGGATTACTTTTGTCGCGACCCTCTTCCAGCACCCGCCGGTTGAATTCCAGCCATTGCAGATGCCGGTTGAAGTAGTAGCGCGGATCGTCCAGTGCTATGCGTTTCATAGGATTGTCGGGGAGATGGAGTAGTCTTACCGCAGCCGTGTTACGGCCAGATGAACGTGTTCCAAGCTATGATCACTCCCGTGGCCAGGCATGCGGTCCCCCTGATTATTGTACTTCTCGCAGCCAGCGTCATTGTTCAGAACGTGGCGTCGCAGGGCCCTGGCAAGCCGCCAACGCCATTACCGTCGAAAGGCGTTGTAGAAAAAATTGACGCCATTTTTTCTCCGCTAGCCGATGAAAATTCGCCTGGCCTCGCGGTACTCGTCCTGAAAAACGGTCAAAAACTCTTTGAGCGTGGTTATGGCGTCCGCGATCTACAAAGCGGCGCGAAAATTGACGAGCACACCAATTTTCGCCTGGCCTCCTGCTCCAAACAATTCACCGCCATGTCCATCATGCTGCTCGTGCACGACGGCAAACTTCGCTACGACCAGAAACTGACCGACATTTTCCCCGAATTTCCCGCCTACGGAAAATACATCACTATCCGCAACCTGTTGAATCACACTGGCGGCCTGCAGGATTACGAAACACTGATGGAACAGGCCGATGCGCCAAATGCAAAGTATCCGTTCCCGCATGACTGGACCGTGGAGCATCAAATTCAGGACGCCGAAGTGCTCGCGCTGCTCGAGCGCACCGATCACGGCATGTACGCCCCCGGCACGCAGTGGTATTACAGCAATTCCGGCTATGTCGTGCTCGGATTGGTCGTCGCCAAAGTTTCCGATTTACCCTTCCGCGAATTTCTCCGCCAGCGCATTTTCTCGCCGCTTCAGATGAACAACACGGTCGCGTACGAGCGCGGAAAAAACGAGATCACCAATCGCGCCTACGGCCACACCCGCATAGAAAATCCAAAAGAAGGGAACGCCTGGCAGCAAACCGACCAAAGCTCCACCTCCGCCACGCTAGGCGACGGCGGCATCTATTCGTCTCTAGAAGATTTAGCTAAATGGGATGAAGCCTTGCGCAGCAATAAACTTCTCAGCAAAGAAGAAATGCAACCCGCTCTCACGCCCTTCGTTTTCGCCAACGGCACCCAGCCGCGCTGGCCCGCCAACTCCGACCGCCCCGAAGGCAGCCCCGCACTCTACGGCTTCGGCTGGTTCCTCGACCCCTATCGCGACCACCACCGTATGTGGCACTACGGCGAAACCCAGGGCTTCCGCTCCTACATCGTGCGCTTCCCGGACGACCACCTCACCGTCATCGTCCTCTGCAACCGCACCGACATAACGCCGGAATCCCTAGCCCTCAACGTCGCGGATCTTCTACAGCCATCGGCGAATTGATTTCCACAACGATCGTCGGCAGCGCATCGCTCGATGTTCCCCCAAGTGGAAAACGACGCGGCGGGTGCCCCACCCTGGATTTATAGGGTGGGTCTTGGAATAAATTGCCTTTGAATCTAAATAAGCAGTTTCAAGCAAGAAAACTGACTACTTCTCGCGCCCGTGAAGCCAAGACAGAAATAACCCGACCAGCAATCCCAGCCCACACGTCCCCAAAATAAAAATTTGCGCGACTGGAATCGCGATCCACGCAATAATCACCAGCCCCAGTGAAACAATCGCGCCCGCGCGCGTCCCGGGCACGGAAACATTTCCAAACGCACTGAGCGTAGCCGGCGTGCGCCTCTCGGTTTTTGGAAGAGTTAACAAGAGACTGCCTTCATGATGACGCAAACGTCTAAGACATCCCCGCCAATTTCCCCAGTCCCTTCATTTTGCTTCGCGCCGCCATCGCGCCGTACTGCTTCATCATCTGGCGCATCTGCATGTATTGCTTGATCACCTGATTTACATCCTGCACCGTCGTGCCGCTGCCTTTGGCGATGCGCTTGCGCCGCTTGCCGTCAATGACGTTATGGTCGCGCCGCTCTTCATGCGTCATGGAGCCAATAATGGCCTCCACTTGTTTCAGCTTGCCTTCGTCTACCTTCGCGTCTTTCGGCAAACTCTGCAGCGGGCCCACCTTTGGCAGCATGTCCACCAATTGTTCCAGCGGACCCATCTTGCGAATCTGCTTCAGCTGATCGCGAAAATCTTCCAGCGTGAACCCCTCCGTGCGCAGCTTGCGTTCCAGCTCCGCCGCTGCTTTTTTGTCCACCGCCTGTTCGGCGCGCTCGATCAGCGAAATGATGTCGCCCATGCCCAGCACGCGCGACACGATGCGCTCGGGATAAAAACCCTCCAGCGCATCATATTTTTCGCCCAGTCCGACGAACTTCACCGGCGCGCCGGTCACCTTACCAATCGAAAGCGCCGCACCTCCGCGCGCATCGCCGTCCAGCTTGGTCAGGATCACGCCGGTCAATCCCAGCCGCTTGTGAAATTCTCCCGCGGAGCGCACCGCGTCCTGCCCGATCATGGCGTCCGCGATAAAAAGTATTTCGCTGGGATTCAATTCCTTCTTCAGCGTACTCAACTCGGCCATCAGCGAATCATCTATATGCAGGCGCCCGGCGGTGTCCACCAGGATCACGTCGCTGGCGGAAAGTTTCGCTTCCTTGATCGCGCCTTTGACAATTTCCAGCGGCTTGTCCGTGCCAGCGCCCGGCCAGATGGCCGTGCGCACCGCCTTGGCCACTTGCGCCAGTTGTTCGCGCGCCGCGGGACGATACACGTCGGTCGAAACCACCAGCGGGCGGTGCCCGTGTTGTGACAACCACTTCGCCAATTTCCCGGTGGTCGTCGTCTTACCGGAGCCCTGCAAGCCCACAATCATCCACACCGAGGGCGGCTTCGAAGCGAACAACGGCTTGGCATGTTTCCCCAGCAGCGTGGTCAGCTCGTCGCGCACGGTCTTGACCACTTGCTGGTCGGGCGAAAGCTGCATCATCACTTCGCTGCCAATGGATTTCTCGCGGATGTTTTTCAGCAGCTCATCCGCCACGCCCACATTGACGTCGCCTTCCAGCAGCGCTTCGCGAATCTCCACCAGCGCCGCGTCCAGGTGCTCTTCGGTCAATTTCCCCTGGCCGCGAAGATTTTTAAAGGTGCGCTGTAATTTTTCTGTTAAATTTTCAAACATTTTCCCCGCTCAGCATCCTGTAAGTAAAAGCCAGCAAATTCGGAAGCGCACGCTGCGCCCGCACGTCCTCTTGATTTTAGGTGACCCATCGGAGGCGGTCAAACACACCTGTAAATCAGCGGTGAATCCGGCAACTCGAACCCCGCCCGTCGTCCGAGAAAAACGCGGAGGCTGCCCCAGGTTCGCATTTGCGGTATGAACCTGGGTCTTGAAGCGGCTTATCTTAGTTAAAAATGAAATTTCAAGCTTCCGCCCACGGTCCGCGAAGGAGCGTACTGGATCGGAATCTCTTCACTCTCTTTGGCAATTTCATAAATGCTGTTCCCCACGTTGGTGATGTCGAACTCCAGCTCCATGCGGCGCGATTCGGTTTTCCAGACGTTGACTCCCGCCGCCAGA
>JBBRPU010000317.1:0-4425 GCA_038227545.1 Candidatus Acidiferrales bacterium | reverse complement strand
CTCTTGCGTGAGATGTTTGATGACGAGGGTTCTTACAAGACGGCATTGACGCATGTCGGTTGTATGGCTGACGCCGAAAAGCATCTTGCGAGTTCCCCCGTGGACATTATCGTCCTCGATCTGGGACTTCCGGACGCGCAGGGACTGGCTGCCGTGCGGCGCGCTCGTGCCGCCGCGCCGCGCGTGCCCATTGTGGTGGTCACCGGTCTCGATGACGAATCGATGGCGACCCAGGCTTTGCAGGACGGTGCGCAGGACTACCTCATAAAAGGAGAAATTGAGTCACGCGGACTCTTACGCACGTTGCGCTATGCCATCGAACGGAAAGGCATGGAGGACGCTCTTTTCGTGGAACAGGAACGCGCCCAGGTCACCCTGAACTCCATCGGCGATGCGGTCATCTCTACAGATATGACCGGCAACGTAACCTTTCTCAATCAGGTCGCGGAAAAAATGACCGGATGGCAATTGAGTGAAGCCTTGGGCCGTCCGTTGGCGGAGGTATTTCGAGTCCTCGACGGCGCTTGCCACGAAACTATTCCGGATCCGACCACCAGGGCCATCTCCCAGAATCGTACTGAGCATCTGCCTTCCGACTGCATCCTCATTCGCCGCGACGGTTTTGAAATTCCTATCGAAGATTCGAGTTCCCCCATCCAGGACCGGGAAGGGCACGCCACCGGAGCGGTAATTGTCTTTCGCGACGTCAGCGTGGCCAAGGCCATGGCCGTGCAGATGGCGCACTCCGCGCAGCACGATTTCTTGACCGGCCTGCCAAATCGCATGCTTTTGGCCGATCGCGTTAAACAGGCCATCACCATGGTCCCGCGCCACACCAAAAAGGTTGCCGTATTGTTTCTGGATTTGGACGGCTTCAAACATATCAACGACTCTCTGGGGCACTCCATCGGCGACAAACTTTTGCAATCCATTTGCCAAGCGCCTGGTCTACTGCGTTCGCGGGTCGGATACTGTCAGTCGCCAGGGCGGCGATGAATTTGTCGTGCTGCTTTCCGAAATGGAGCAAGCCGATGACGCCGCCATCACCGCGAGAAGAATGCTGCAGTCCATCGCGGAAGCGCACTCCATCGACCTGCATGAGTTGCACGTTACCACCAGCATCGGCGTAAGCGTTTTTCCCGATGATGGCCTGGATGCTGAGACCCTCATCAAGAATGCCGATACCGCTATGTACCAGGCCAAGGAAAACGGCCGCCAGAGTTATCAATTCTTCAAAGCCGCCATGAACGTGCGGGCCGTGCAGCGCCAGTCCATTGAGGAGAGCTTGCGCCGGGCTCTGGACCGCGCGGAATTTGCAGTGCACTATCAACCGAAAATTAAGCTTGCCACCGGAGAGATTTCCGGAGCGGAAGCCCTCCTGCGCTGGACTCATCCCACCCGCGGCCCTGTCTCTCCCGCAGAGTTCATTCCTGTCGCTGAAGACTCTGGATTAATCTTGCCGATCGGAAGGTGGGTATTGCGGGAAGCCTGCCGCCAGGCCCGCGCCTGGTCAGGACAAGGACTGCACGTGGCCAGCATGGCCGTTAATATTTCAGCAATGGAATTTCGCAATGAAGATTTTCTAGAAGGGGTTTTTTCCATTCTCGAAGACACCGGCATGCCGCCGAGATTTCTCGAGCTGGAGCTAACCGAAAGCGTTCTGATGAAGCGCGCCGAATCCACTCAATCTATTCTGAAGGAGTTGCGTTCACGTGGGGTGCAGCTCGCGGTCGACGATTTTGGTACCGGCTACTCTAGCCTGAGCTATCTGCGGAAATTTTCCATCGACGCCCTCAAGATTGATCAGTCCTTCATTCGCCAGATTACTACCACCCCGGACGAAACCTCCATCGTCAGTGCGGTTATCAGTATGGGCCGCAGCTTGAAGCTTCGCGTCGTTGCGGAGGGCGTGGAAACCCCGCAAGAGCTGGCTTTCCTGCAAGCCCACAATTGTGAAGAGGCCCAGGGTTTCTACTTCAGCCGGCCCGTGAGTGCCGCTGATTTTGCTAAATTGCTCAAGGCCGGAATTCCGGAGGCCACCCTTGTGCACCACTAGTCTTGTGCCCTGGGTGGTCTCAGTTGTTTTTGCGTTGCAGCTTCCGTCAGCAACTGATTAACGGCAGCGGGCCGTCAAGCAGCGAGGAAGTAGCCAAGGTGACCTATGAAAACGATTGAGAAAAAAAAGTATCTACTGGCCAGAAATCCCGCCGAAAAGCGGAAATCCACCCGCTATCCCTTTTCTCCGGAAGCAGAAGCCGTAGACATGCGAGCCCACACTCGCGTTTCCGGCCGCCTCTCCGATATCGCCAGTTTGGGCTGCTACATGGACACCATCTGCCCGTTTCCCGCCAAAGCCACCATCGCCCTCACCATCCTTAAAGGTCAGCAATCCTTGAAGGTGGAGGCCGAAGTCGTCTACTCCCAGATCGGCATCGGCATGGGCATGCAATTCACCGCCGCCGAGCCCGATCAGCTCCGCGTACTCGAAAAATGGATTGAAGAACTCCGCGGCGCCGAAGCCCCCGAAGCGGACGCCGCCGTGAACGCTCCTAAAATTGCGCTCCCCAAGCTCACGGTAAGAGATGCCGATGACGAACTGCGCGAAGTCCTCAGCGATCTGGTCACTCTGCTGGGCCGCAAAAACGTCATGAACGAAATCGAAGAGAAAGCCATCCTGCAGAAGTTATGCAAATAGTGAATTTTCCGAATACCGCACCGCAAGCACCGTGGGTGGCGTGTCGAGCCCCATGTTCAATTCTGGTTTAACGGTAATAGCCGCGGAACTTGTGCGACATCTTGGCGCTTGTTGAGCGTTTTCGGCCCCAGTATGCGAACTTCCGCGATGAAATAATCCATTTCGCCAAAACATTTCGAGGGCACCCCGCAAGTGCTGCTCATGTCGCTTCCCAGCGCACTTTGCGGACTGCATTGTTTCGCCGTTTTAATGGAGCCAGTGCTAAACGTTCGCCGCAGATTGCTGGTCGGATGCCGCGCCGGAGAGCTCCGTCCAGAGCAATTTCACCACGACTCCGGAGCCATCGTCGTACCGCAGTGTGAACGCGTGGCAGCACTGCTCACAAAGCCAATAATGCCTGACCGCGTGCGCTCCGGCAGGAGAAATCATGTGGTCGCTCCCACCCGTATCCGATACTTCCTCGATACGAAAGCGGAAAAATTTGCCCCCACCCGTCCAATTGAATTGCGTTGGACAAGCCGGGTTCGCGCATTTGGGATGCAGACTCTGGTAAAGCGGAGTTCCTTTCATAGCGTCGCCAGGTGGCGTGGGCGTCGTTCCGCGAGGCGCCTTGGCCACATTGCGCTGGTGTTCTAGGCCCCTGATGGTCTCATGCAGCCAAGTTCCTACCGTTTCTTCGATCCTCCGCTGATCGTCATAGCGATACATAGAATCCAGTGTTTCGCCGCGAGAACTTAGCGGGATATGACGGCAGGGAATTCTGGTGCCCCGGAATTCCGTAGGTACCAGATGCATCAGCACGCAAGCACTGCACGGCCCGCGACTTTCCGCAGTGTCGTGGTTCATGCAACTGGGAGAATCCTCAAAAATATACCGTGGCCTCCACTGACTCTTTGGCGATTGCGCGTATCCTCCAGCGTCGAGAAACTCCAGCTCCGCCTTCAAAACATCCAGGAGATCGCGTTCATCTTTCCGCATATTGCACCTCCACATCGAACCAAAGATAGTCCGTAGCGCCGGATGAAACCGTGATACGCATCACCCCATGGCGTGACCCTCGTCACGCTATAGGAGCCAGATTTTGTCGTCGGAACCCGTCCGTCACCGGCCCGCCTTTTTGTTCCCCCCCATCCAAACTGTCATCCTGAGCGAAGTGAGCCGGATTTTTCCTTCTCGTTCGCTCGTGCCTGCCCGCCGTGGCGGGCGAACGAGCCGGCTCACGCAGCCGAAGGACCTCTCTTTCCGACAGAGCCAGGGGACGAGAGCCCGGGGACAGAAGGGACGATTTCTACGAATAATTCCCGCCTGAGATCAGTTGTCCCATTTTCGCCACGCTGTAAAAAAGAAAGCGCCTTCGCACTCACCGGAGACGTCTCATCCGCCAGCAATATTTGTCATCGACCTTTTCGCGATCACGATTTCTGAAGCGTGTTTCCCGCCCATGTAAGTCTCTGGTCTTATTTTCCGCCTCTACAGACCGTCTAATGTTTCCGCCAAGATATTTTCGGCCGCCCATCGTCATTGAATCAGAAGGTCTTAAATCTAGTTCTTCAAGGCGGCGCCTTTTAGGTTCAACACCGAAAAAGAGGACGACGAGTATCTGCACGACGAGGAGTCCGATCATGAGGCTTAGCACACCGCCGATGCCATAGGATCTGAAGAGTGCAACAGCGATGAAAGGCGTCGCGATCGTGGCGCCGCGCCCAAACGTGTTGCAGATCCCGGTAGCG
>JBBRPU010000316.1:0-4426 GCA_038227545.1 Candidatus Acidiferrales bacterium | reverse complement strand
TTGACGGGATTTCCCGTGGGCGGGCAGGCGTTGCTCGTCTTGAATCAGGAATTTCGTTTTCCGATGCGCCTGCCTTATTTTGGAACGTCGCTTGGCGGAGCGGTCTTTTATGATGGCGGCAATGTTTTCAGCAGGGTGAATCGCATCAGCTTTCGAACGTCAACGCCAAAGCCGACTTTCGATGCCACCGATCCCCTGAATGCCGTATGCGTGACGAATTGCGGCAATGAGCTGAATTATTTCGCGCACACGGTGGGATTTGGAATCCGGTATGCAACGCCGGTGGGTCCGATTCGCGTGGATTTGGGCTATCAGATCAACCGGCCATATTTCGTGGTGCCTTGCAACCATCTTACCGGCGCGATTCCTACGTGCCATAAGACCGGGCGGCTGCCGGGGTTTCAAATTTTCTTCAATCTGGGTTCAAGTTTCTGATGGCGGCGGAAATAATTCTGGTGCGGCGCGGAAGTTCGCGAGCCATTGCTTTTATTCTTGCGCTGGCGAGCTTCGGTTTTTCCGCGGCGGCGTTCTCGCAGGAAGTGATTGACCGCATCGCCGCGCGCATTGAAAACGACATTATTCTGCTGAGCGACGTTCGCCAACTGGGCCGGTACCAGGTGTTGGTGGAGGGAAAGTCCGAAAGCGATGCGCAGTTGCTGGACCGGCTGGTTGATCAATGGGTGGTGCAAAACGAAGCGGACGCCTCGCGATTTCCGCGTCCACCGGATGGCGACATCGAGCAGGCATTGACGACATTGAAGAAATCATTCGGTTCGCCAGCAGCTTACGAGGAACGAAAAAAGCTGAGTGGCTTGAGCGATCTGGAGGTGCGCGACAAAATCGCGACGCAGCTGTACCTGACAAATTATCTGGACTCCCGGTTTCGTCCTTCAGTGCAGGTGGATGCCACGGCCATCGAGCAGTTTTATAAATCGGCGGTGTTGCCGCGAGCCAAAGCGCGCGGACAGGAGCCTCCTTCACTGGAAGCTTCACGCGACACGATTCAGGAAGCGCTGGTGCAGCAGAGCATTGACAGCCAGGCGGACCAGTGGCTGAAAGACAGCCGGGCGCGCATTCACGTGCAGCGACTGCTGGATGAAGGAACGAAATGACGCAGGCCAGCCGCCGCGAAAAATTCCGCTGGTTACGGCACGTAGCTTGGTTGACGCTGGTCACCATTGTTCTGGCGGTAGCGGCGGTAGCTTTCTTTTTTGGCTCCGGGCTCGGCAATCCGCTGCTTCGCAAGGTGATCGTGCGGCGATTGGAAGAGCTGACCGGCGCGCGGGTGCAACTGCGAACCGTTTCGATGGACTGGTTTTCGCTGCGAGCTACGTTCAAAGGGCTGGAGCTTCACGGTCTGGAGCCGGCAGGGACCGAACCGCTATTTACCGCCGAGGAAGTGCAAGCGGGATTGCGAATCGATTCCTTCTGGGGACGCAAGGTGGCGCTCGACGGAGTTTTCGTTCGCGCACCGCACATCCATATAAGGATTGGTAAGGACGGCAAGACGAATGTGCCGATCGTTTACCGTCCACGCTCCGCCAAACCCCTGGAACAAACGCTGCTGGACCTGCACATCAAGCATTTGAAAATTGAAGACGGCTGGATTTTATATAACGAGGTGAAGTCACCGCTGGCGGTAGAAGGCGGCAATCTGCGTCTGACGGTGGATGCCAGTGGTCCGCTGGAGAATTTGATTTACGTCGGCAATCTGGACTGGCAGAACGTCACGTACACGACCAAAAGTTTTATTCCCGTGCCGGTTGGAGTCTCCGCAAAATTTAGTGTGTCGCGGGAGGGCTTCACGCTGGAGCAAGGAATTCTGAGCGCCGCGCATTCTCACCTGGACGCCCAAGCGCAAGTTACGAATTTTGCGGACCCGCGATGGAGCGTGAAGTATCGCGGATGGCTGGAGCTAGGTGATTTGCGAGAAATGTTGCGGCAGCCGCTGGTGCCCACGGGCCGCGCCGACGTGCGGGGCGAGGGAACCTTCGCGGATGGAAAATTCCACGGGACCGGTACGTATGCGGGACGAGACATCGCGCTTCCTTACGATGATTTTCACGCCAACGGCGTCACCAGCCACGGAAGCTTTCGCATAGACAACGATGGACTGGTGGTTCCGGATTTTTTTGCGGGGGCCCTGGGAGGCACGGTTAAAGGGCGCGTGACGTTGCGATTCGCAGGATTACAGTTCCGGGCGGAGACGCATGTGGAGAACGTACGGCTGGCTACGTTGTTGCCGGCCATCGAACATCACGGATTTCCCATTGATGAATTGCACTGGGACGCGATGCTGACGGCGGACACTACGGAGGTGTGGACCGGCGCGTTCGAACATTTCAGCATTTCGGCGAAGATGCAATGGGCGCCGCCCGACAACGTAGCGCCGGGCCATGAGGCGGTCACCGGCGACTGGCAATTTGCTTACCGCTACGACGGCAGCCTGTTCACGGTGGTATCGGGAGCATTCCAGACTCCTTCGACGCATGGAACTATTTCGGGGCTGCTGGCACCGCGCGAGTCGGGAATGGATCTGAAATTCGAGACGGCGACGCTGGAGAGATACAAAGATTTCATCAACGCGCTGCGCGATGCACCGCCGGGATCACCGGACGCCAATCAACCGTTGTCGGGAAAAGTCAGTTGGGACGGAAAAATCGCCGGGCCTTCGGGGAAACCGACTTTTTCGGGACATATGCGTGGGGACACGCTGCAGTACAGCTCGATATTCCTGGACGCGTTGGACGGCGATTTAGTGTATTCGCCTACGGAGCTTTCGCTGTTGCGCGGACATGCGCGGCGAGGCGACACCGCGAGCTCAATAGAAATCAAGCTGGAGCTTACGGACTGGAGTTTCCTCGCCGACAACTCATGGTCCGCGGATGCCAGCCTGGAAAAAACTTCCCTGGAAGGCTTGCAGAAGCTCGGGGAATGGGATTATCCGGTGCGGGGCAATTTAAGTGGGCAGTTTCACGGCCGGGGCACCAGAAACGAACCCACAGTGACCGGCCTGTTCGACCTGGCGGATGGCAATGTCTACGGGTCTTCTTTCAACCGGCTGCGTGGACGGCTGAACGCCAGCAAGGAGGAAGTCCGCATAGCGGATGCGGAGTTGCGCTTTTTTCCAACCAGCAAAGAAAAAGTGCGGGGCGCCGGGATCGTAACGGGAAGTGCGGCGTACCGCTTCGCGGACAAAAGAATCAGCGCGGACCTGGTGGGCGCGGCGCTGCCGCTGGAAAGTTTCGACAAGCTGCAATCGTCCATCCCCGTCGGCGGGCAGGTCAATTTTCGGCTGAAGGCGGAGGGTCCGGTGGACGCACCGACAGGAAACGGAACCTTTCGCGTGACGGATTTGCGCGTCGGCGAGGAAGTGATTGGAAGCTTTGACGCCGGACTAACGTCAGATGGAAAAATCGCCAGATTGACGCTCGGTTCGGCGATGACCACGGGAGAAATCTCCGGCGGGTACACGCTGGGACTGGCCAGCCCGTTTCCTGTGGAAGGAAAAATAACCATCAAGAATATCGATCTCGATCCGTTTCTTCTGGCGGCGCTGCATTTAAAGCAATTCAGCGGACATGGGCAGGCCGACGGCGATATTTCGATGAAGGGCGCGTTGAAGGAGCCGCAGGGCATCGTATTAGAAGCGAATTTTTCGCGTCTGGTATTGAACTACGCCAACGTGCAGCTGGAAAATACCGGGCCGGTCAAATTTCGCTCGTCGCGGGAGAGCCTGGAAATTGAGCCGGTCACGCTGCATGGCACGGACACGAATATTAAGGTTGCAGGATCGGTGCAGTTCAGCGGGCGCCGTAACGTGGCGTTGCGCGTGGATGGCGCGGTAGACCTGCGGCTGCTCAGCGCTTCGACTCCGGACATGGATGTGCATGGCACGGCGCAGATCAACGCCGGAGTTGAGGGCACGCTCGAACATCCGCGCATTACCGGACGCGTGCACGTTGAGAATGCTTCGCTGCGTGCCGCGGATTTTCCTACCGGACTCAGCGCGATCAAAGGCGACGTAATTTTCGATACCACACGACTGTTTTTTAATCAGATGACCGCGGAAGTAGGCGGCGGCACTCTGCAGCTTTCCGGCAGCGTGAATTACGGGGAAGGGGCGCTGCGGTATGACTTGAACACCAACTCCGATCGCGTGCGCATCCGCTATCCCGAAGGAATGAGTTGGCTGGTGGGAGGCGCGTTGCGGCTTACGGGCACGACGGACTCGGGAGTGGTGTCGGGAAAAGTCACCGTGCAGCGCGTCACACTGACGCAAGGACTGGAAAGCGCGAGCGCGCTGGTGTCCTCGAAAGAAGGCATTTCCGGGCCCTCCACCAGCTCATCTTTCCTGCGCAATTTACAGTTCGATATTGAAGCGGCCTCTACTCCCGATGCGCGCATGGAATGGCCGGGCGCGGAG
>JBBRPU010000315.1:0-4432 GCA_038227545.1 Candidatus Acidiferrales bacterium | reverse complement strand
TTGTCCTGTTTTTCTACCAGGCGCGCGCGGGAAGCGGTACGCGCTTCGGGGTGCTTGGGAGTCCAGTCTTCCGGCGGAAAAGCTACGCGCCAGAAGGTCGGGCACGGGCTGGAAAATTCCAAACCGATTTCCGCTTTACCTTCTCGCACCGGGCCGAGGAACACTACGTGACACTCCTCTTCCTGTTCCGTCATTTTGTGCTTCATTTTTAGTTTGCTGCCGCTGGTGATGCGGTTCTTAAGCGCGATCAGGGCGCCATGGGCGTTGATGGCGAGCGTGACGGTCTCTTCTTCAAAGGGCTTGTTTTGCGAATCGTTGCCGCGAATGCGCACGCTGACCTGCATCAGCACGCGCTGGCTGCGACGCCGGACGGCCGGATTGGTCACAGGATTAGCTACTTGGCTCATGACAGCCTCACTTGATTTAACTATACGCGGAGACCAGTTCTTGTCGAGAGCTTCGTCGGGATTGTATTCAAAAGTGAACGGCCTGTGGATTTCTGTTAGGGCGAAAGCGTGGGTCAGTCTAATCGGCGAACAGGCGGGCCGGATTCTTCAGTCCTAATCAGCTTCGCTTCGGTGCCGCCGGGCTCGCGGTTGGCGGCGTGTCGGCGCGTTGTTCCATCGGAACGTAATGGCGCGTGTCATACCCAAGATAAATCTGGCGCGGGCGCGCGATTTTTTGTTCCGGATCGAGGAGCATTTCTTCCCACTGCGCAATCCAGCCGGAAGTGCGCGGAATCGCGAAGAGCACCGGGAACATGGTCATGGGGAAGCCCATGGATTGATAAATCAGGCCGGTGTAAAAATCCACGTTGGGGTACAGCTTGCGCTTGACGAAGTATTCGTCTTCCAGCGCGATGCGCTCGCACTCCAGAGCGATTTCTAGCAGCGGATTTTTCCCCATCAAATCAAAAACTTCGTAGGCCACGCGCTTGATGATGCGAGCGCGGGGATCGTAATTCTTATAAACGCGATGGCCGAAGCCCATCAGCTTCACTTCGCCGGCTTTGACGCGCTTAATGAAGTCGGGAACTTTCTGCACCGAGCCGATTTCCATGAGCATGCGCAAAACTTCTTCGTTGGCGCCGCCGTGGAGCGGGCCGTAAAGCGCGGCGATGGCCGCGGCGGTGGCGGAGTAGGGATCCACATGCGAGCTGCCGACGCCGCGAATGGTGTTGGCGGAGCAATTCTGTTCGTGGTCGGCGTGCAGGATGAACAAAATATCCAGCGCGCGCTCCAGCGTGGGATTCGGGCGATAGCGCGTTTCGGTGGTGCGGAAAAGCATGTTCAGGAAATTGCCGGGATAGCTGAGATCGTTATCGGGATAAACGAACGGCATGCCCAGCGAATGGCGGTACGAGAAAGCCGCGATGGTGGGCATCTTGCCGATGAGGCGATATGTCTGCTTCTTGCGCGACTCGGCGCTAAAAATATCCTTGGCGTCGTGATAGTAGGTGGACAGCGCCGCAATGGTGGAAATCAGCATGCCCATGGGGTGCGCGTCGTAATGAAAGCCGTCGAGAAATTTCTTGATGCTCTCGTGGATGAAAGTGTGGTGCGTTACGTGGTAGGTCCAGTCTTTCAATTGCGCTTCGTTGGGCAGCTCGCCGTTCAGCAACAGGTAAGCGGTTTCGAGATAGGTGCTTTTTTCGGCCAGATCGTCAATGGGATAGCCGCGGTAGCGCAGGATACCCGCGTCGCCATCAATAAAAGTAATTTTGCTGATGCACGAGGCGGTGTTATTGAACGCCGGATCGTAGCTCATCATGCCGAATTCGTTGGCTTCCACTTTTATCTGGCGGAGATCAGCGGCGCGGATAGCGTCGTTGACGATGGGAATTTCGTAATTTTTGCCGGTGCGATTATCGGTGATGGTCAGCGTCTCTCGGGGTATGGCGGAACCCTCTGATTTTCTGGATTGGGTGGCCGACGGAGCGGATTCCATGCAAAACCTCGGAGGCAGCTGGACAGGTGCCTAGGCCCCACTTTACACCAAAGGGGGTGCCAGCCGGAAACGAAGCAGGGTTTTGACGATGCGGGGCAACCTGAACATCTAGTTAGGTTTGGGTTTGATTTGGGGGCGGGCTGAGGGAGTCGCAGGGAGAGCGAGGCGGCCCAGAATATGCCTCTTGACAATAGTCGTTATAACGAGTATTATGCGTGCAGTTTCAGGGAGGATCGCATGATTCACATTCGAAAGAGCCAGGAACGCGGTCACGCCAATCACGGATGGCTGGAGAGTCGCTTCAGTTTTTCGTTTGCCGACTATTTCGATCCCCAGCACGAGCAGTTTCGTACCCTGCGGGTATTGAACGACGACCACATCGCGGGCGGCGCGGGTTTCCCGAATCACCCGCATCGCGACATGGAAATCGTGACGTACGTTCTAGATGGGGCGCTGGAGCACCGCGACAGCATGGGTAACGGTTCGGTGATTAGGCCGGGCGACGTGCAGTACATGAGCGCGGGGACGGGCGTGACGCACAGCGAGTTCAATCCGTCGAAGGACCCGCTGCACCTGCTGCAAATCTGGATGATTCCGGAAAAGCGCGGATTCAAGCCGGCTTACGACCAGAAAAATTTCAGCGCGGAAGAGAAGCGCGCCAAGCTGCGCCTGGTGGCTTCACCGGATGGCGCGGAAGGATCGGTGAAAATCCGGCAGGACAATTTGCTGTACGCGACCATTCTGGATAAGGACGAAACGGTGTGGCACGAACTGCGTCCGGGGCGGCACGCGTACATTCAGGTGGCCAAGGGCCAGGTAAAACTCAACGGCACTCCGCTGCAGGAAGGTGACGGGGCGGCTATTTCGGAAGAGAAGAGCGTGGAGTTGACAGGCGTGAAGAACGCTGAGGTGCTGCTGTTTGATTTAATGTGATTCACTGATTCGATCCTGTGGAAGCGGAGGGCGCGGAGATGTCTTCGCGCGATTTTCTACGGAGCTTAGGCTATCAGATTCAATACTCTTACTTATCAGTTATCGCTTCTACTCCGCGTTCCGGTACAATCGTTAGGTCATGGCAGAACGTAGAGAAAAATCGCAAATGATCGGCGACTTGTTGCGAGAAGTTGCAATACTTTGGGCCGCCCTTTATCCCCTTGAGGCATACCTGTCCAACAAATTCGACTGGTCTTCATGCGGCTGGACGTATACTTGTGCTGGGGCACTAATGTATCTCGGAATGATTCTTGAGGGTACCGAGGCAACGTGAACTATCTGGAACCTAGACTTGCTGCTTTTGGTTTTTGTTTGGTCGCTTTTTGCGTGGGCTTGCTTTTTCGCCGACAAGAACGACGACGCAAGCAGGCCAACGGCAACCGATAAGTAGCATGTCCAAACGTGACCGCTCTTAGCCCATAGCTTTCAATCCTGCCTAAATCCCACACTGTTTTTCGCTCAGCCGCGGGTGCGTTTGAATTCGCGCATGAACGTGGTGAGCGCTTGCACCGCTTCGGGTGTGACGGCGTTATATAGCGAGACGCGCATGCCGCCGACGGAGCGGTGACCGGGCGTGCCTGCGAGGCCAGACGCGGCAGCTTCCTTGGCGAATTGCTTTTCGACTGCTTCATCGCCGCCGGCTACGCGGAACACCACGTTCATCTTGGAGCGCGACTCGCGCTCGACGGGGCAGGAGTAGTAGCCGCCATCTTCGATGGTGTCGTAAAGCAGCTTGGCCTTGGCGTCGTTGCGCGCGCTGATCGCCGGGATCCCGCCTTCGGACTCAATCCATTCCAAAACCAAGCCAACGATGTAAATCGCGAACGTTGGCGGCGTGTGATAGAGCGATTTTTCCTTGATGTGCGTGCGGTACTGCAAAAGCGTAGGCAGATTCTTGTCGGCCCGCTCGGCCAGGTCTTTGCGGACGATTACAATTGTGGTGCCACTCGGTCCGAGATTTTTCTGCGCCCCGGCAAAGATCAAGCCGTATTTTTTTACGTCCACTGGGCGCGAGGCGATGTCGGAGGACATGTCGGCCACCAGCGGAGCGGCGCCGGTGTCGGGCAGCGTTTTCCATTGCGTACCCTCTATGGTGTTGTTGGTGCAGATGTGCACATAGGAAGGGTCGGAAGAAAACTTCATTTCATTCTGGCGCGGCAGGCGCGCAAATTTTTCGGCCTCACTGGAAGCGGCGATGTTATGCAGGATGCCTTTTTTTAGTTCGCCGATGGCTTTGGTGGTCCACATCCCGGTATGCAAAACGTCCACGGGCTTTCCGGGCAGGCACAAATTCATGGGCACCATGGTGAACTGGCCGCTGCCACCGCCCTGCAGGAATACCACGGCGTACTCGTCGGGGATGGCCAGGAGTTTGCGCAGGCGCGCTTCGCCGTCGGCAATGATGCTTTCAAACTCGGGTGAACGGTGGCTCATCTCCATCACCGACATGCCGCTGCCGCGCCAGTCGAGCAACTCTTCGCGGATGCGCTCA
>JBBRPU010000314.1:0-4445 GCA_038227545.1 Candidatus Acidiferrales bacterium | reverse complement strand
TCAGTACATCGCGGAGCGCGAACTGGCGGCGGCGATCAGCAAGACACGCGCGCTGGCCGGCACGGTCATCGTGATGAATCCAAATAATGGTGAATTGCTGGCGGTAGCGAACTGGCCGACATTCGATCCCAATGCCACCACCGGAGTGGCGCCGGATTCGCGAACGAATCGCGCGGTAACCGCCTATTACGAGCCGGGGTCCACTTTCAAGTTGATCACACTGGCGGCGGCTTTCGATCAGGGCCTGATCAAGACCGACGAAATTTTCGATTGCGAGAATGGCGCGATTTATGTGGCGGGGCACAAGATTCACGACCACAAGCGCTTCGGCATGCTTACCGTGTCGGATATCCTGGCGCTATCGAGCGACGTGGGAGCGATCAAGATTGCGCAGCGGCTGGGAGAGCCAAAGTTTTACGACTACATCCGCGCTTTTGGTTTTGGCGCGCCAACCGGAGTGGACATGCCCGGCGAGATTCGTGGGCGCGTCAGGTCGCTGGCGGAATGGTCGCCGATCTCTATTGGCGCGGTTTCCATGGGCCAGGAAGTTGGAGTGACGCCGATTCAATTGATCTCCGCTGTTTCCGCGATTGCCAACGGCGGAACGCTCTTCAAGCCGCATATCGTCTCTGAGGTTCGCAAGGGCGACTCCGTGGTGGCGCGGGAAAATCCCTCCGGCGTCAGCGAGATGCGGCGGGTGATTCAACCGCAAACGGCTGCGACGCTGCGCCAACTGATGGAAGGCGTGGTGCTGAACGGCACGGGCAAACTGGCGCGCCTCGATGGCTGGACTTCCGCGGGGAAGACCGGCTCGGCGCAAAAGATTGATCCGAATACCGGGCGGTATTCACCGACACAATTGATCGCGTCGTTTACGGGCTTCGCGCCGATCAACAATCCGGCCGTCACGATTCTGGTGTCGCTGGACTCGCCGGTGGGGCCGCATGAAGGCGGCATGGTGGCTGCGCCGGTGTTCAAACGCATCGCCGAACAAGTTTTGCCGTACATGGATGTGTCTCGCGATATTCCCGCCGGCCAATTGCTGCAGGCGTCTTACAAGAAGCAAGCGCAGGCGAACGCGGATGCGCTGGAAGATTTCACGCCTTCGGACCTGTTGCTGCTGCCGGAGCAACCGGAGGCCAGCGCTGCGGTTTCGGAAGATTCGTCCGCGAGCAGCTTCAGTTCCGCGTCGCGCGTGACTTCGACTGCCAATTCGACCGCAACTTCGCCCGTAACCTTGCCAACGACTTCGCCGGTGATGTTGCCGGTGACTGCCGAAGAGGACGGACAAATTTCCATTCCGGATTTTTCCGGGAAGACCATGCGGGAAGTAACGGAGCTGTGTTTGCGTCTGGGACTCGATCCCGTGGTGGTTGGCAGCAACCTTGCAACGGATCAGATACCGGCGGCGGGGACGCAGGTGCGACGCGGCGCCCGAGTGACGGTGCAGTTTGGCACACCTGCGACAACGGCACCGGTGAGAAAAAAACACGCGCAAAAGCTTGCCAGCCTGCACGTGAGGCATAGACATTGATAGTTATCGCGAAAGTGGGGTTGCGCGCTTGCCGTCGCACACGAAATTGAGCCAGGTACATGAAGAAGTTCTTAATTTTTCCACGCGGCCGAATGACGAAGCGTCACACGGCGCGGGTGCGCGCGTAGTTCGCGCCAAGACTTTGCGAGAAGTTCTGCGCGGCGTGGAAACCGTAGCGGCGGCCACAAAAAATCTTGAAATTCTGCAAATCGCTTGTGATTCGCGCAAGGTGAAGCCGGGGTCGTTATTTTTTGCTTTGCGCGGGGCTAAGGAAAATGGGGCGGCGTTCATTCAGGATGCGCTCGCGCGTGGGGCGGTGGCGATTGCGAGCGAAGAGCCTCTCGCAACGCTTTCTGCGGGCGCAGACGTGGCAACCGTGCAAGTGCGCGAATCGCGGAAGTCCTTGGCGATCGCGGCAGCGAATTTTTTCGATCATCCGGCGAAGTCCTTACAACTTGTGGCGGTCACGGGAACGAACGGAAAAACGACCACGGCGTCAGTGATTGACGCAATTATTAAAGCGTCCGCAGCAAAGACGGGGTTGTTCGGCACGATTGCCTACGAGACTCCGTTAAGAAAATATCCTGCGGCTAACACCACGCCGGAATCCGTGGACCTGCAAGGCTTCCTCGCGGAAATTCGCGATGCGGGCGGGAAATACGCCACGCTGGAAGCCAGCTCGCACTCGTTGACTATGGAGCGCCTGTGGGGTTGCCATTTCACGGCTGCGGTGTTCACCAACCTGACGCGCGAGCACCTGGATTATCACAAAACTTTTGAGGACTATTTCGCGGCCAAGAAAACTCTTTTCACCGGCACGGGGGCGGATGTGCCGGATACTGCGATCATCAATATTGACGATGAATACGGCAGACAATTGCTCGGCCTCGCCAAAAAAACCGTGACTTACGGCCTGGACGCTTCCGCGGACATCACCACCAAAAAGTTTCAGCTGGCTTTCCACGGCCTGACGTTTACGGCGCAAACTCCCAATGGAAAAATCCAGATTGCGTCCAGCCTGGTGGGGCGCATCAATGTGTATAACATTCTGGCCGCTATCGGCGCCGCGCAGGCGTTGGGCATCTCCAACGAGGTGATTGAAGCGGGCATTCGAAATCTGGAAAGCGTTTCGGGGCGCTTTCAGCGCATTGACCTGGGCCAGCCGTTTTTGGTGATTGTGGATTACGCGCACACGGACGATGCGCTGGAAAGTTTGATCCGCACGGCGCGGGAACTGAATCCCAAGGGCCGCATCATCACGCTGTTCGGTTGCGGCGGCTCGAAAGACCGCACCAAGCGTCCGGTGATGGGTGAAGTGACCGGCAGGCTGAGCGATCTGACGATTCTTTCGAGCGACAATCCGCGGCAGGAAGATCCGCTGAAAATTATCAGCGACATTATTGTGGGGGTACAAAAGACGAGCGGTAAATATGTGATCGAACCCGATCGCGAGAAAGCCATTGGCCTGGCGATGGATGAAGCGCGCGCGGGCGACATCGTGCTGTTGGCGGGAAAAGGCCACGAGAATTATCAGATTCTGGCCGATCGCACGCTGGAATTCGATGACCGCGAGATGGCTCGGCGGGCCCTGGAGCAGCGCGGCCATAACAGCTCGAGCTCAGACCGCGGGCCGCGCAAAAACGGGAACGGGTCTCCGTAGGGCGCGGTAGTTTGGCAAGCGGCGCGCTCTCTTTTAGCGGGCGAGCGAAACGCGCAGGGCCCGGACGGTTGCGAGCGTGGCAGGCGGCGCGCAAATTTTGTCGTACGACCGGGGGTGCCAAAACGGTGAGCACAACGCGATCAGCAGTACGCGGGCGCAAAGCAAATCCGTTGAGGAATTTATGCGGTGGACGATTGCACAGGTGGCTGGCGCGGTGGGTGCCCGGGCGGGCGCGGGGCTCGACCCCTTGGCCCGGGTGGCCGGTGTCTCGATTGATTCTCGCACGATACGTGCGGGAGAACTGTTTATCGCCATACACGGACCGAGTCACGATGGACACGATCATGTTCCCGCCGCGCTGGAACGTGGAGCGCTGGCGGCTATGGTGGCGGACTGGCAGCTTTCGCGTTACCCGGGTTGGGTTGGGGACCGTTGCATCCCGGTGGCCGATACCTTCGAAGCGCTCAAGACTTTCGCGCGGTCCGTGCGCGAGGCCTGGGGCGGAAAAATTGCCGGCGTCACTGGCTCGGTTGGCAAGACCACAACCAAAGAGATCCTGGCGGCACTGCTGGGTACGAAACTACGCGTGCTGAAATCGGAGGGAAATTTTAACAACGAATACGGACTGCCGTTGACGCTGTTCGGGTTGGAGGAGACTCACCAGGCCGCGGTGTTGGAGATGGGTATGTCCCGCTTGGGTGAATTGAAACGGCTGGCGGCGGTGGCGCGGCCGGATGTCGGAGTGGTGACGCGCGTTGCTCCCGCGCATCTGGAGTTTTTTCTTTCGGTGGACGAGATTGCGCTGGCGAAGCGCGAATTAATTGAGGGGTTGAACGGCAGCGAGTCGGTTGCGGTACTGAACGCGGACGACGCGCGAGTGGCGGGGTTCGCGGCGCACGCGCCGGGAAAAGTTTTGACCTACGGGATGGATGCACCGGCGGATTTTCGCGCGGAAGAAATTCAAGAGCGCGGGCCGCTGGGCTCCTCGTTTGTGTTGGTGGCGAATGGTGAGCGCCTAAAACTGGATGTGGGTCTGCCCGGCAGGCACGTGATTGCCAATGCCCTGGCCGCGTTGGCGGCGGCAAGCGTGTGGGGCATTGGCGCAGCCGATGCGCAAGGAGTGCTGAGTTCCTTGAAGGCGCCATTCATGCGCGGGGAATTGGTGGAACTGGCCAACGGCGCAGCGCTGATCAACGACAGCTATAACTCGAGCCCCGCGGCGCTGCAGTCCATGACGGCGGTGCTGGCGGC
>JBBRPU010000313.1:0-4446 GCA_038227545.1 Candidatus Acidiferrales bacterium | reverse complement strand
GGCAACGATTTCGCCCCAATATTTCAGAAACAACGGATCGGCAAAATCCGGCTGCCAGATATTTCCGTCCTTGTCGGAAGGTTTGTTGGCGCGGCGCGCTCCGGAGTTGCGATACCAGTCTGGCAACGGGTGTTTGTCGGTGTAAGGCATTAAACGGATAGCGAGCGTCTGGCCGTGCTCTCGCGCCTCCGCCAGCGCCAGATCAATTATTTCCCAGTGGAATTCGCCGTGCTTCGGTTCGATTACATCCCAGACCCAGCGGCAATACGAAACCGAAGTGGGCGGAAATTCCGGCTGCCGGTGTGGATCGGCGATTTTTTCTGTAGGGCCTTCTTCGGACCATGTCAGCGGCGGATTTAGCGGTTGCCCGTTGAACCTTTGAAACGTGGTTATCCCCATCCCAGGATTTACCAGCACGTCGCGAATCTCTGTAGGGCGAACAATCACCGAGTCTTTTTGCGCAGCGGCGCGTTCAGCGCTCCCTAGAATCAACGTAAGACCGAGAAGTGCAAGCAGAGCATGCGCAAAAACAGCACTGTAAACTCTGCTGGTGGTGCCACAGGACCTGCCCGCCAGTCGTACTTGTCGTTCAACCATTCGAAGAACCCCTTGAGGTATGCGGCATTCGAGAACGCGAATGCCGCCGCGCTTCGAGAAAATAAAGCATTGAAAACGAAAAGGAAAGTAAATAAACGAAATCAATGGCATCATATCGCCTTTATCGCAGGTAGCCGTGAACGATTACCTAAAACTCGGACTGAGCTCCTTTCTACTGGCCATCTTTACGACCGGCTCTGTTGGCTTCGCGCAAGAATGGCGTTCCTACGGCGGCGACCCCGGCGGAACTCGTTCATCGCCGCTCACGCAGATCACCAAAGAGAATGTTGCTCGCCTGAAACCGGCCTGGGTGTACCACACTGGCGAAGTGCGCCGTGAGCAGCGAAGCACTGCCCGCCATCGCATTCCGCCGTTCGAATCCACTCCACTGGTCATTGATGACGTGTTGTATTTTTCTACGCCGTCAAATCGCGTCATCGCTCTGGATGCAGCCACCGGTCGCGAGATTTGGAAGTTTGATCCGCAAGCTGGACATCGTGGCCCGAGACATTTTCACCAGCATCGCGGCGTAGCGTACTGGGAAAACGAATCGGGCAACGAACGCCGCATTATTTTCGGCACTTATGACGGCCGACTGATCGCTTTGGACGCCGGAACCGGCAGGCCCTGCTCCGATTTTGGAAATCACGGCGTCGTCAATCTACGCGATGGCGCTGAGGTTCGTCCCTCTCGTCAACTCTATTCCGTGACTTCGCCTCCAGCGATCTTCCGCGATCTGGTCATCACCGGCGCGGAAGTCCCGGAGTATCCCGCCGTCGGACCCAGCGGCATGGTGCGAGCTTTCGACGTTCACAATGGCAAGCTGGTCTGGACGTTCCACACTATTCCTCAGCCGGGGGAGCCGGGTCACGAAACCTGGCAGGGCAACGACTGGAAAAATCGCACCGGCGCCAATGTTTGGTCGGTGATGAGCGTAGACACTGAACGCGGCATGGTTTTTCTTCCCATCGGTTCGCCGTCGTACGATTTTTATGGCGGAGATCGCCAGGGACAAAATCTTTTTGGAAATTCCCTGGTAGCACTGGAAGCCGCCACCGGCAAACTCATCTGGTATTACCAGATGGTTCATCACGACATCTGGGATTACGACCTCCCCGCGCAACCTGTGCTCATAACCGTCAAGCACGACGGCGAGGCGGTGCCCGCCGTCGCGCAGGTTACCAAGATGGGCTTCATTTTTATTCTGGATCGCCTCACGGGCAAGCCGTTGCTTCCCGTTGAAGAGCGCCGGGTGATGCAAAGCACCGTGCCGGGCGAATCCAGTTGGCCGACTCAACCGGTCCCGTTAAAGCCTCCTCCGCTGGTCCGGCAATTTTTTTCTTCCTCCGACATCAGCACCGTAACTCCGGAATCGAATCAATATTGCTCCAAGCTCTTTCATACCCTCGAGAACCACGGCATGTATACGCCGTTCAGTACAAAGATGACGTTGGTCGCGCCCGGTTCGCTGGGGGGCGCGAATTGGTCAGGAGCGTCGTTCGATTCAAACTCCCACTATCTCTTCGTCAACGTGAACGAACTCGGTTCCGTTGGCGCGATGAAACTTCAACGGTCTGGCGCGCCCCTGCGCTATCGGCGGCATAGTAAGTCCGGCGAATACGCGCGTTTCTGGGACGACCATCATTTGCCCTGCCAGCAGCCGCCCTGGGGAACCTTGAATGCCATTGATGTAAACACGGGTGAAATTGCCTGGAAAGTTCCCTTGGGCTCCATTGCTGGCTTACCGGCGAAAACTGGAACGCCCAGCCTCGGTGGAACCATCGTCGCCGGAGGCTTGGTTTTTATCGGAGGCACAACCGATAGTCGCTTCCGCGCATTCGACGCGAAAACCGGCGAAGAGCTATGGTCTGCTAGCCTGGACGCCAACGCCCATGCCACGCCCATGACGTATTCGCTTAAAAAAACCGGTAAGCAATTTGTGGTAATAGCCGTCGGCGGTGGTGGAAATTTCAGCAGCACCGTTTCCGACACACTGCTGGCCTTCGCTATTCCTGAGCTTTAGATCCATCCAGTCGCTATCCGCAGCACGTAGATTTTAATTTCTCGTCGCAGGATACAATCCCGATTTGAACCGGAGTCACACACATGAACCGCCGTGATCTGCTGAAGAACGCCGCTTTCCTCGCTACCGCAGCTGGGCATCCCCAAGAGTTGCTATCCCCAATGGATGCGACGCCCCCAGGCGCAGGGCCGCGAGCAAGTAATCGCCTCGATCAGGGTCCCGTTGATATCAATCAGGACGAAGGTTGGAGAACAATTTATTTCAGCAGTCCTTCTGAGAAGCCCGTTCGCAATCCGGGCCTCGGTCTCGTGGGTTACATCTGGGAAGAGAACGGTCCTTCAATCGCCGCCCGCCAAGGGCGCGAAACTATCGCGCAGCATGTTGAAAATATCGCGGCCTTGCCCTTCGTTGATATTCTTTATATTCGTTGCGATTGGAAACATGTGCAGTCCCAGTCAGGTCGGTTGGACCTTTTCCCCTTCTGGCAGCTCGCTCTGGACGCCGCTGAACGGCATGACCTTAAGGTCGCCTTCCGCGTGCAACTTTCCAATCCCGAGTTTCAACCCGAGCAGCTGGCGTTGCCCCAGTTCTTGATCCCGCGCATACCGCTGGTGAAGATAGGACGCATTCCGCGCAAGCCCGAAGCTCAATACCTAGAGCCGCGCTACGACCATCCCGAATTTCAACGCGCGTTCAACGAACTCAACGATCTGCTCGCCGCCCGCTTCGATGGCCATCCACTAATCGAATGGATGGACCTGATGCAATACGGATTCTGGGGCGAAGGCCATACCAGTGATTTTCCCAATCCGTTTGCGGATGCGGCAACGGCGAAAAATACCTTTGTCGAAATGACGGCGCGACAACTGGCAGCGTGGAAACGCACGCCCGTAGCAGTGAACACGCAGCCGGACATCAGCAATGTTGGCAATCGTGCGGTCATCGAAATGGCCAAGCACGCCGGCGCCTGGTTGAGGTCCGACAGCATCATTGTGGAAGAGCCTGTGCAGATCGAGGAGTTGGCTACGCGTCCGCCCTGGCTGGCCGCAATTCTTGAGGATGGAGGATTGCGCCGGTATGACATTTCACAAATCAAGGTGGACCTTGCAGGTGTGAACATGATGGAGAACTATATGCTTCACGTCCTGGATATTCGCGCCAATTATTGGGGCCTTTGGACGGAATCCGCAAATCTGCGGGAGTACGATCAGAAATATCCGCGCGGGTTTTCCTGTCTACGCGCCGCACTGGGGTATCGGATCAGGCCCGCATGGGTGTGGCAACGAAAACGGAAAGAAACGTTTGAGCTGATTGTCGGCATCGCCAATCGGGGCGTTGCGGGCGTCCCTGGCATTTTGTGGGTTCAGGTTCAGAGTCCGGAGAGCGGATGGAAAATGCGAGGTACGCTGGACGCCGGCCATCCTACGGGCGGCGGAATCAGGCTATGTTCATTTATGTTACCCCGCGGTTTGACGGGTGAAGTGCGGCTTTCCGTGGAACTCGAAATACGACCTGGAGTCTTGAAGCCCGTGGCGTGGTCCTGTGAACAAGCATTGAATCCCGACGGTTCTATCACTGTGCAAGTCCAGGCTGCGGATGCTTCCGGGTGGCGTAAAGGCGTTTAGAAAAGTGTCTGACGCATTTTATTATTCCTACTGAACAATCTACGCAGAGTGTCAAAGTTTCGATTTGTTTTCTTTTGTTTCCTTTATTGTGCTACCGTCCATTTTGCCTTGAATCTCCTTTCAAGGGTTCGTCAATCTATCGAGGCGTTGGCCTCGTCTCCGCGGGAGCCTCTATGAAACTCGTCCTGGCATTCCTCCTTT
>JBBRPU010000312.1:0-4447 GCA_038227545.1 Candidatus Acidiferrales bacterium | reverse complement strand
CTTTCGCCAGCGGATATTTTTCAATCAAAGGTCGTACACCAGTCATTTCGGAAAAACGCAGCGTGTCTTCGGAGTCCGTGGGGATGCCCGACGACCAGCCCTGAATAGTGCGGGCTCCAGTGATCAGTTGGACAGGCGTAGCCTCGATCGGATCCATGGATGCACCGACAACAAGCAGTGTTCCATGAGGCCCAAGTCCGTCAATCAACTCCGTCATGGCCTTGGAGCTTGGCGCCGTCGCCAGAATCACGCGGGCACCGCCCATTTTCTTAAGAGCCTGCGCACCGTTGGTGGCTTGGGTGTCGATATATTCGACGGCGCCCAACTTTTTTGCGCGAGCGGCGTTTTCTGGTCCGCGTCCGATTGCGACCGTTCGGTATCCAAATTTGCTGGCGAACTGAATCCCCAAGTGGCCCAACCCGCCGATACCCAGTACCGCGACAAGATCACCAGGAAGGGCTCCGCTGTGCCTTAGCGCGTTGAAGGTGGTAATGCCCGCGCAAAGCAATGGCGCGGCTTCTGCGGGGTCGAGGGCATCCGGCATAGCTGCCAGGGCCTGCGTCGGTACCACTACATATTCCGCGTAGCCGCCGTCATAGCTGATCCCTGGTATCAGTAATTTTTCACAATTGCCGAAATCTCCGCGCCGGCATGACTGGCACACACCGTCCTGACCGCCATGCCAACCAACGCCAACACGCTGGCCTGTGGTCCACCCGGTGACTCCGGATCCTAGTTCATCAATCACACCGGCGATTTCGTGTCCGGGGACGCGTGGATAGGTGATGCCGGGCCAATGACCTTCCTTGGTGAAGGAGTCGCTGTGACATACTCCGCAGGCCTGCACGCGAATACGTACCTGACCGGCAGCCGCAGAAGGAATCTCGCGGTCCACCAATTCAAATTCCGCTCCGGGACCGCTAATCTGAGCAACTTTCATTTTTGCCATGGTCACTCCCTAGTAGAAATATTGATATCGCTGAAATGTCGAAGGCTATCCGCCAGAAAACCGTTGGATGCAGACGGCCGCAGGGTGGTTAGAGTTGTCACCGCCAGTTCCGCAACAAATCGCATTAACATTCATGGGAGACGAAGGGTGCGCACCGTGCTTCGTGTGTAGCTTTGGATTAAGATACTTACCCAGCGCCCGAAGTGTTGGCCGGCCTTGGACTGAGCGGCCAGCGCGGGGCAGAGTTTGCCGCACGTTTAGGAGCTTGTTTGCGCACTACGCTGAAGATTGTCTTGCCGTTAATTATCAGCGTAGCCGTGATTTCCCTGCTGTTTGCCGCCTATCAGGTGCGCACCGACCGGCGCATCCTGCGAAATGATTTGTCGCGACGCGCGGAAATATTGGGCGAGAGCCTACAGGAAAGCGTGGAGCCGCAGCTCGACCGTTCGCGGGAAAAAAATCTGCAACGGCTGGTGGATCGCTTTGGGCAGCGCGAGCACCTGAAGGGCGTGGCGGTTTACGACACGGAAGGCAAAGTACTGGCGATTACGCCGGGCCTGGCATCGGCTTTTATGGCGCGGCCGCTGACGGCGCTCCGCGCGGCACAGAGAGATGCGGGCAACGGCGAATTCTTGAAAGTTGCCGGCGAGCCCATGCACATCTATGCGCTTCCGTTGCACAACGACGCCAAGCCGGCGGGAGTGCTGGCGCTATTCCACGACACCACGTACATCAACACGCAGGTGTCGCACACGCTGCGCGACGCGTTGCTGACGGCGCTGATTCAAACCGTGCTGATCACCGGGCTGGCGATGGTGCTGGTGCGCTGGACATTTACGAATCCATTGACGCGCACCGCCAAGTGGTTGCGCACGATGCGCACGGGGCAAACGCACGCGCCGCCCACGCTTCCCGAAGGCGGGCTTTTTGATCAGCTGCACCATGAAGTGGCACACCTGGCGCGGGATCTCAACGCGGCGCGAGCTTCCGCGGAAAAAGAGGCGCGGCTGCGGGATACCAACGCCTCGCAGTGGACCTCCGAGCGGCTGCGCGTGAGCCTGCGGACTAAACTTAAGGGCCAGCCACTATTTGTGGTTTCGAACCGCGAACCTTATATGCATGTGGTGAATGAAAACCGTTCGGTGAGCGTGATTGTGCCGGCGAGCGGATTGGTGACGGCGCTGGAACCGGTGCTGCTGGCTTGCGATGGAACATGGATCGCGCACGGTTCAGGAAGCGGCGACCGCGCGGTGGTGGATTCGCACAGCCGGCTGCGGGTGCCGCCGGACCGGCCGAGTTACACGCTGCGGCGGGTGTGGCTGACGCCGGAAGAAGACAAAGGCTACTACCAGGGATTTGCGAACGAGGGGCTCTGGCCGTTGTGCCACATCGCGCATACCCGGCCGATATTTCGTCCCGAGGACTGGCTGCACTACCAGCAGGTAAACCGGCATTTTGCCAACGCGGTGCTGGATGAAATGGAAGGCACGGAATCGCCGATTTTATTGGCGCAGGATTATCACTTTGCGTTGCTGCCGCGCATGGTGAAGGAAGCGCGGCCGGATGCGCGCGTGGCAATTTTCTGGCACATCCCGTGGCCCAATCCGGAAGTGTTTGGAATTTGTCCGTGGCAGCGTGAACTGCTGGACGGATTGCTGGGCGCGGACCTCATCGGGTTTCACACGCAGTCGCACTGCAATAATTTTCTTTCCACGGTGGACCGCGCCGTGGAAGCGCTGACGGAATGGGACCGCTTCGCGGTGAACCGCCAGGGGCACGTGACGCGCGTCCGGCCATATCCCATCAGCGTGGCGTTCCCGGAAAAAACGGTGGCGATAAACGACTCACGAAATACCGGCGAGGAACGCGCGGCGCTTTGCGCGGAACTGGGCGTGGAAGCGAGCTTGCTTGGTGTGGGCGTTGACCGCGTGGATTACACCAAAGGAATAATTGAACGCTTTCGCGGGATCGAAAGATTTCTGGAATTGAACCCCGGGTACCAGCGGCGATTTACGTTTGTACAAATCGGCGCGCCGAGCCGCACGGACATCGAGCGCTACCGGCAGTTCTTGGAGCACGTGAGCGCAGAAGCGGAACGGATTAACGCCAGATTCCAGGCGGGGCGCTGGAAGCCCATCGTGCTGCTCAGCAAGCATCACTCGCATGAACAAATTGATCGCTACTATCGCGCCGCTTCGGTGTGCCTGGTGACTTCGCTGCACGACGGGATGAACCTGGTGGCGAAAGAGTTCGTGGCGGCGCGCGAGGATGAGCGCGGGGTGCTGATCCTGAGCACGTTTGCGGGCGCGGCGCTGGAACTGGGAGATGCGCTGCTGGTGAATCCATACGACGTGCAGCAGCTGGCGGAAGCGATTCACAAGTCACTGGACATGCCTGAAGAACAACAGGCGGCGCGGATGGTGCATATGCGCGCGCAGGTGCGCGAACATAACGTGTATCGCTGGGCGGCGAATTTACTTTCGGATCTCACGGAGATTCGCATAGATGCGCCGGAGAAGGCGGAAGTGCCGTAGTAGTGGCTAAGTTTGCGCGGATATCTAACGAGTCAGCAGCTAACCAGATGTAAGCGGTAACAAAAGGAAACCTCTCTACAGCAAAACCCCTATCCGTCTGGTCCCCTCATTGTAAATTTTGAAAACTCTGCTCAAGGATTACGCGGCAGAGAAAACCCCTGGCAAAGCATCTTCATCAAAGTTGATTGAGCAAACGGCTGGGACTCTCTCAGCGTGCTGTTGCTTTTATTCCACGGGATTATAGGAGACAGGCATGAAGCGGATGGCATTTTTACTTTTATTTTTTGCCGGGTGGTGGGCGCCGGGCGCGTTGGCGCAAGACAACGAGCACGTGCAGGTGGGAGTTTTCGCGGATTATTTCCGTCTTTCGCGAACGGATTCCGATTTGCTGGGCGTGGGGGCTCGAGCATCATTCCGGGCTTACAAGCGCGTAAAACTGGAAGGCGAAATGGCTTACGATTTCGGCCGGGCATTTACGGAGGGTTTTCAAGACACCACCACGGGTACGGTAACTTTTCAGCGTACCGATGTGCGAGTGCTGCACGGCTTGTTTGGTCCACGCATCAACCTGGGTAGCCATGCCATTCAGCCGTTCGTTACCGCGAAGGGCGGATTCATTAATTTCCGGCTGGACGATTCTCCGGTGACCTTCGACACATTTTCGAGTTCGGTTTCGGACCTGCGCCGGAATAACGTGATGGCAACTTTTTATCCCGGCGGTGGACTGGAAGGACACCTCGGACCGATCGGGTTGCGCTTCGACATCGGTGATGAGATGTACTTCAATCACGGCACGCACCACAATTTGCGCGCCACATTCGGCCCGGTGATCCGCTTCTAGACGAACTTTCTGAGTCCTTTCTGATTTCTGCACATCCAAAGGGTGGAGGCTTGAGCCTTCGCCCTTTTTCATTGGTGGCGGCATTTCACAATTCCGGCTGCGTGCTACTATTCCCTAGCCCGG
>JBBRPU010000311.1:0-4451 GCA_038227545.1 Candidatus Acidiferrales bacterium | reverse complement strand
CACCATCGGCGACAGCCTGCGCCTGCTCGCGCTCGCGCGCCAATCCAGTAATTTCGTCGCCGTGCCCATGGAGGAAATCGGCCTCCCCGCACGCATTCTGGCGCTGCGCGAAGGAAGCGCGCTAGCCTACGCGCCCGTCGCGGAAGCCACTGCACCCGGCCAGGTTTCACTGCAAGACACCCTTCATCTCTACCGCGTCCACCAGCTCACCCGGCGCACCCGTGTGTATGGAGTAATCGGCGACCCCGTCGGACATTCCCTCTCGCCGCTCCTGCACAACACCGGCTTTATCGCCAAAAAGGTGGACGCCGTCTATTTGCCCTTTCTGGTGCACCACCTGAAAGATTTTATTTCCGCCATCGCAGCAATCGGGATCCGCGGATTCAGCGTGACCATCCCACACAAACAGACCATCTTGAAATATTTGAAAACCTGCGAGCCGCTGGCCGCGGAGATTGGCGCGGTAAACACCGTGGTCGTACGCCGCGATGGATCCTGGCATGGCTACAACACCGATTATGTTGGCGTGCTGCGCGCGCTCGAGAAAAAATTGCGCCTGCCCGCCAGCCGCGTGTTGATTTTTGGTGCCGGCGGCGCGGCACGAGCCGCTGCTTTCGCGGTTGCTCGTGCGGGAGCCCACGTAGCAATTTGCGCGCGCCGTGAAAAATCAGCCCAACAGTTGGCCCGCGCCGTGGGCGGAATTTCGATTCCCCGGCGCGCGCTGCGCTCCGAAAAGTTCGACGCCATACTAAACGCCACTCCCGTCGGCATGCATCCGCACAGCAAAATTTCGCCTCTCTCCGCGCACGAGTTAAACTGTCAAATCGTCATGGACCTGATTTATCGCCCGCAACGCACACAACTTCTGAATATCGCGCGCCAGAAAGGCATCACGACGATTTCTGGAGTGGAGATGTTCCTGGCCCAGGGGCTCGCCCAGTGGGAGCTGTGGACCGGCCAACGCGCCCCGGAAGCGCCCATGCGCCGCGCCATCCTCAAATCGCTGCACGCAGAAGAACGCCTCGCAATAAACAATCGCCGGAGCCGCGCATGATCCAGCCGGACTTTCGCGAATTCCAGCGCCTAGCCAAACAGGGCAATCTCGTCCCGGTCTATGACGTTTTTTCCGCCGATTTACTCACCCCCGTCAGCGCCTACCTGCGCATCGCCCAGGGCGCTCGCTATTCTTTCCTGCTCGAAAGCGTCGAGGGCGGAGAAAAAATCGCTCGCTACACTTTCGCGGGCGCGCATCCCGAAGAAATATTTCGCTTCGCCAACGGCGCCTGCGTGCTGGAAAGCCGTAATCGCCTGGTCTGGGAAGAGCGCGATCCCGTCGCCTTTCTCCGCCAGCGCATGGAGAAATTTCGCCCCGTCCGTTTGCCCGGCCTCCCGCCGCTGGTCGCCGGCGCCATCGGCTACTTCAGCTACGATATGGTGCGCCTGATCGAGCGCCTGCCGAAAAGGCTGCGCGACGATATCGGGTTGTATGACGCCGTCCTCATGTTCTATCACGGCATTCTGGCCTTCGATCACGTGCAGCATCGTCTGTGGATCGTCCGCAACGTCTTCACCGAAGGTCCCGGAACCCTCCGTGCGAAATACAACGCTGCGGTACGTGAAATAAAACGCACCCGCGCTTTATTGCAGCAACCCGCCGCTGCCGAACAGCCTCGCGTGACTTCCCGCAGAAAATCTCGGCCACTAAAAGTTACTTCCAACTTCCGCAAGGCGGAATATCTGGACGCGGTTCGCAAAGCCAAATCCTACATCCGCGCCGGCGACATTTTCCAGGTGGTGATCAGCCAGCGCTTTTCCGCCAAAGTGCAGGCCGAGCCCTTCGAGATTTATCGCGAGCTCCGCGCTCTGAACCCGTCGCCCTATCTTTTTTATCTGCACATGAATGACGTGGATGTGGTGGGCAGTTCGCCAGAAATGCTGGTAAAAGTTCAGGGTCGCGACGTTTTTTACCGGCCCATCGCCGGAACCTTGCCGCGCGGCCGCGACGAAGCCGAAGACCAGTGCTTCGCCAAACAGATGCTGGCCAGCGAAAAAGAGCGCGCCGAGCACGTCATGCTCGTGGACCTGGGCCGCAACGATCTCGGCCGCGTGTGCGAATACGGCACCGTAAAAGTTGAACAACTGATGTCCGTCGAAAAGTTCTCTCACGTCATGCACCTCGTTTCCAGCTTGCGCGGTCGTCTGCGTGAAGACGTGGATTGCTTCGATGCCCTGATGTCCTGCTTCCCAGCCGGCACCGTTTCCGGCGCTCCCAAAGTTCGCGCCATGGAAATCGTCGAGGAGCTCGAGCGCACCCGCCGCGGAATTTACGCCGGTGGAGTTTTGTATCTCGATTTTGCAGGGAATCTCGATTCCTGCATCGCCTTGCGCACCATGGTAATCAAAAATGGTGTGGCCCACGTGCAAGCCGGAGGCGGCCTGGTTGCCGATTCCACCCCCGAAGGCGAATATCAGGAAACCGTGAACAAGAGCCGGGCCCTATTAGCAGCCCTCGAAGCGGCGCACAATAATAGAGATCAGCCAGTGGCGGCACGCGCCAGGAAAGTTGCGTCACGAAAAAGCAAAAGGAAGCGGCAGTGATTCTGCTGCTCGACAACTACGATTCTTTTACGTACAACCTCGCCCAATATCTGGGCGAGCTGGGCTGCGTCGTGGAAGTCCATCGCAACGACAAAATCAGCGTGGCAGATATCGCGCGCCGCAAGCCCGAGCGCATCGTCATCTCCCCGGGCCCCTGCACCCCGCAGGAAGCGGGAATATCGGTAGAGCTGGTTATGAAATTGGCGGGAAAATTTCCTATCCTCGGCGTCTGCCTCGGACATCAGGCCATTGGCGCGGCCTTCGGCGGCAAAATAAAACGCGCGCCCGCGCTGTTTCACGGCAAAACCAGCCAAATTCATCACGACGGCAAAGGCGTCTTCCGAAAACTTGCCGATCCGTTTACCGCCACTCGCTATCACTCACTCATCGTCGAACGGAAAACGCTCCCGCGCGACCTGCTCATCACCGCCGAAACCGATGACGGCATCATCATGGGCTTACGGCACCGCCGCCACAAAATTGAAGGCGTACAATTTCATCCCGAATCCGTCCTCACGGAATCCGGCAGGCAGTTGCTGAAGAATTTTCTAGAGATTTAACGCCAGGATGTTACGCGACGCAGCAACTTACCAATCCAGATCCGCCAGAATCGTTCCATAAACTTCAATCCCCCGCCACAGTTGCCCCAGCCGCAGGTTTTCGTCCGAGCTGTGCTGGTGATTGTCGTAATTCACGATGGGCACTCCGATCCACGGCATTCCCAAGTTCTCAAAAATATACATGGGCACGCTGCCGCCCAGCATTGGCGCAACCACCGTCTCCCCGTTGGTTCCATCCTGCACCGTTTTGATCAGCGCTTGCGAAACAGGCAGCTCCATCGAAGTTCTGGACGCGGGATAGTTCGAGGAATCTTTGACCACGCGGGCGATTTCATCGTGCGCAAGTCGCTCTTCTCTGGTGGGCTCGTTCGCGGTGACGTAAAACCCCTGCTTGCGTATGTGCTTTAACACTTGTTCGAATTTCTGGTCGGGATCCTCGCCCTTCACCAAGCGGATGTCTATCGCCGCAACGGCCTTTTCCGGCACCACGTTTTGCGTCTGCTCGCCGACGTAGGCGCTGCGCAGCCCGCGAATATTCAGCGAAGGAAATTGCAGCGATTCCGCGAGATGTTGCCCGCCCTGCGGTTTGGCGAACTGCAGTTCCCGCTGCACATCGCCATCATTGTTCGGCATCGCCGCCAACGCGTCTTTTTCCGTGGTGTTAAGCGGCACGATGTCATCGTAAAAACCGTCAATCAACACTTTTCCATCTGCGGATTTCATGGAAGTCAACAATCGCGCCAGTGAGAATCCCGGATTCGGTACCCAGTTTCCATAATGCCCGCTGTGCAGCGCGCGGATCGCGCCGTAAGTAGTCACTTGAAATCCAAGAATCCCGCGATTGCCAAAGAAAATTAGTGGCCGCCCATTCTGATGCACCGGCCCATCTCCGCTGATCAGCAAATCCGCATCCAGCAAATTCTTGTGCGCCAGCAACACCCTCTCAAGATTCCGTGAGCCAGCCTCTTCTTCGCCCTCAAGAATCAGTTTCAGATTCACCGCCAGCGCAATTTTGTTAGCGCGCAACGCATCCAGCGCCGCCAGCAGCGCCACTATCGGCGATTTGTCATCCGACGACGACCGCGCGTAAATTCGCCAGTCATCACTATAAATCGCCGGATGTTCCGCGCTGTTGGGAGGAAACTCAATTCGCTTGCCGCCGCTCTCAATGGAACCGCTCCGCAGCGCCGGTTCGAACGGTTTTCCATCCGTCCACGCCGAAGCGTCCACCGG
The DNA here is from genome assembly GCA_038227545.1 of Candidatus Acidiferrales bacterium. Classification (GTDB taxonomy): domain Bacteria; phylum Acidobacteriota; class Terriglobia; order Acidiferrales; family UBA7541; genus Acidiferrum. Next base: position 60 of record JBBRPU010000311.1, on the reverse strand, counting down.
CTGCCCGTCGTAATGCGCGTAGAAAATAACCGTGCGCCGCGCATTGGGCGTATTTAGTTT
>JBBRPU010000310.1:0-4455 GCA_038227545.1 Candidatus Acidiferrales bacterium | reverse complement strand
CCGGTGATCCGCTTCTAGACGAACTTTCTGAGTCCTTTCTGATTTCTGCACATCCAAAGGGTGGAGGCTTGAGCCTTCGCCCTTTTTCATTGGTGGCGGCATTTCACAATTCCGGCTGCGTGCTACTATTCCCTAGCCCGGTAAAGGAGAAATGGCATGAAATGGACTCCAGGCGGCGATAGTCAGGATGTCGAAGATCGCCGCGGCGATACTGGCGGCGGTGGCGGTGGATTCGGTTTTGGCGGCATGCACATTGGCATCGGCGGCGCGATCATCCTGCTGATCCTGAGTTTCGTTTTCAAAACTAATTTCTTCGCCATGTTAGGAGGCGGCGGTGGGTCCGTCGAGCCTGCTCCTTCGCGAGTTAGCCAGCCCAACACGCCGCCCGGTAATTCATCGCGCGACCAGGCGGAAAAGCCGCTGGTGCAATTTGTTTCGTTCGTGCTGGACGACACGCAAAAAACGTGGACGAACATACTTCCGCAGCAAGCCAACAAACAATATCGTCACGCCAAGCTGGTGCTTTTTCGCGATGCGATTCAATCCGGATGCGGAGGCGCGGATGCCGCGACCGGTCCGTTCTATTGTCCAGAGGACGAGAAGGTCTACATTGACCTGGGTTTTTACGACGAGTTGAAGCGGCGGTTCGGGGCGCCCGGGGAATTTGCACAGGCGTACGTGCTGGCGCACGAAATCGGGCATCACGTGCAGAAACTTGTGGGTATCGAAGCGCAGGAGCAGCAAATGGTGCAGCAAAATCCGCGCTTGAAAAATCAAATGTCGGTGAAATTGGAATTGCAGGCGGATTGCTTCGCGGGCATCTGGGCGCAGAATACGCAACAGCGGGGGCTGCTGGAACAGGGCGACATTGAGTCGGCGCTGGGAGCGGCTGCGGCTGTTGGGGATGATCGGTTGCAAAAACAATCCACCGGTCATGTGAGTCCGGATTCGTTTACACATGGCTCGTCGGAGCAGCGCATGTCGTGGTTCCGTAAGGGATTTGATAGCGGGAAGATTTCGGCGTGCGATACGTTTGGGAGTGGACAGTAGGTTAAGAAGCAGGTTCCTCACCCGACTGGAAAAGGCGGCGGGTTCGGAATGACATCTCGCAGGGAGTTGCAATCGCTGGTATTCATTTTTTGCTGGCGGTGGAGCGGGAGCGGGCTGCTCTAGCTGTAATCCTCTGGCTATAAATCCTTCCTGCTGTAAATCGTTCCGGTTATAAATCAGGGTGGGGGAATTTTTCGCGGTGCTGGCGCAGCAGGAATTGATCGGTCATGCCTGCTATGTAGTCGCAGACCACGACGGCGCGGGAGGATTGCGCGACGGCTTCTTCGTAGAGTGCGGGCATGGAGTTTGGCGAAGAGGCGTAGTGTTTGAAGAGTTCTTCGAGACAACGCACGGAACGATCGCGGTCTTCGGTGATAGCAGGGTGGCTGTAAACGTTTGCGAGTAGAAAGCGCTTCAGGCTCGCCGCCAATTTGCCGGCGTCTGCGCTGAATCCCGCAAGGCGTGCCGGCGCGCGACGAATGTCCTCGGTGTTTTTCACTCCGGCCTCACGCACGCGTAATTGCGTAGTGTTAATCAGATCGGTGACCAGAAAATTCAGGACGCGCTTGAGGGCTTCGTTGAATTTGAGTTTATCTTTGGCGGCGGGATGTTCTTTTTCGACGGCGGTGTAGGTGGCGCCAAAAAATGGGACTTCCCTGGCGAGCGCATTTAGATCGAGGAGGTCGGCCTCCCATGCGTCGTCAAGATCCGCGGTGTCGTAGGCGATTTCGTCTACGTAATCAATGAGCTGGGCTTCCAGCGGCGGCCGCAAGTCGAGAAGGTATTCCGCAAGCTCCGGATAATCCTGCGCGCGGTATTCGTGCGAGTGTTTTACGATGCCTTCGCGTACCTCGAACGTTAAGTTCAATCCGGGGAAATCGAGATAGCGTTGTTCGAAATGTTCCACGATGCGCAGGGCGTGAAGATTGTGATCGAACCTGCCGCCATGAGCGCGCATCAATTCGTCAAGCTGGTGCTCGCCGGCGTGGCCGAACGGCGGATGGCCAATGTCGTGGACGAGCGCGAGGGCCTCGGCTAGCGCGGCGTTCAAGCCCAGCGCCGTGGCTACAGTGCGGGCGACCTGCGCGACTTCAATGGTGTGGGTGAGGCGATTGCGGAAGTGATCCGAAAAACGCATGGTGAAGACCTGCGTTTTAGCTTCCAGGCGGCGGAAAGCGCGCGCGTGCACGATGCGGTCGCGGTCGCGGACGTATTCGTTGCGATAGGGGTGCAGTGGTTCGGGATAGCGCCGACCGCGAGTCTGGAGGACATTCATGGCCCACGGCGCCGGGGATGGAGGACTAGGTTGGATGACGATGAGATGCTCCGGCGGGCGAGCCGCGGCGTGTTGTCACATCACTTAGCGCCCTAGAAATTAAGCTCGCGTTCGCGTTGCGGCAGGTCGCGGCGCGCAAATCCACGCTGCTGTTTCAAGAGTGCGGGGGAATGGCGCTGAGGCCGCGATCCGCTTCTTCCGCTATGGTTGAATCGGGAAATTCTTTTTTCACCTGCTGGTAGACGGCGGCGGCTTCCTTGGGATCTTTCTGCCGCAGAACTGCCGCGAGCTCCAGCAAAACGAGCGGGCGTGGAACAAAGACGGAACCCCTGTCGGCGAGGGTGCGATAAATTTTCACCGCGTCATCGGTCTTGCCGGTGCGCGAATAAATGACCGCGACCTGGTATTGCGCCATGTCGGCAAGTTCCTTGTCGCCGCCGGAGCTGATTTTTTTCAGTTCTTCGAGGGCCTGATTGTGCTGCTCAAGGTCTTCGAGGCACAAGGCGTTGTAGTAGCGCGCCAGGCGGCCCGGCTCGGTGCTGGAATATTTACCGGCCACGGCGGTGAATTTGCGAGAGGCGTCCTGCGCACGCGAGGTTTCGTCGGGATAGGTGGGCTCACTGGGATTGACGGGCTCGCCCGGCAACGCCGGCCCGACGCGCGCGCCATACGATTTGAGGGCGGCATTGAAGGCCGCCGAGGCTTCCACAGTTTGGCGATCGTGATAAATTCGCCAGCCGCCATATCCCGCGGCGGCGACGAGAATCACCACCAAAACCGCGAGGGTGAGCTGGGCGTGCGAATAGACGGCTTCGGCGCCGTGCTCCAGCGTCTCTTTAATTTTGTCGTGCTTCAGCTCTTTACGCGAAAGGTGATCAGCCACAACCGTTTCCTCACTTGTTTGGAAGGAGTAATCGTAGCACAGTAGTGGCCGCCCGCTAATGAACCGCATCTCGGCCTGCCTGATTACCTTAAACGAGGAGCACAACCTGCCGCGCGCACTGGCGTCGCTGGCCGGGGTGGTGGACGAAATTGTGGTGGTGGATTCGGGCAGCACGGATCGCACCGAGGCAATCGCGCGTGAGCACGGCGCGGAATTTTTCTATCGCGCGTGGTCGAGTTATGGGGAGCAGAGAAATTTTGCGGCGGAGTGCGCCAAGAATGACTGGATTTTTACGATCGCTCCGGACGAAGAATTGAGCAGCAATCTGCACACTTCGTTGCTGAACTGGAAAAGTGCGGCGCCGACTCTTCCGGTGTACGAGGTGGCCAGGAAAGCCTGGTACCTGGGAGCGTGGATTCATCATTCGGGCTGGTATCCGGATTTTCAGCGGCGGCTGTACCATCGCCGCGAAGCGCGCTACTCGGGAATCATTCATGAATCGGTGCGATTCGTGGGGCCTCCTGGCAGGCTGCACGGCGATTTGCTGCACTATACGGTGCGGTCTTTCGAAGAACACGAAGCGAAGGTGGAGAAATACGCCGCGCTGGCGGCCCAGCAACTGCACTGGGAGGGTAAACGTTACTGGCGGCCGTCCATGATGTTTGCGACGCCGTGGCGCTGGTTCGATACGGCGGTGTTGAGGGGAGGGTTTCTGGATGGCTATCGCGGATTACTGATTGCGAAAATGGCGGCACGTTCGGTGTGGTTGAAATATGCAAAGCTTGGGAAACTGGTTAAGGCAAAAAAAATCGAACGCGAGCGTGGACCGGATTCTTGAAAATTTTATTTGTGGACCTGGAAATGGAATGGCGCGGCGGCCAGAACCAGGCGCTGCTGCTGCTGAAAGCTGTGAACGCGCGCGGCGATACCGCGGAGTTGGTCACGGTGAAGGGCTCGGCACTGGGGAAGCGCGCAGCGGCGCGGCGGGTGAAGGTGCATTCCGTGCCGCGGTACGCGACGCGCGCTTCCGCCATGCTGAAGATTTTCAAACTCACCAGAAATCGCGCTTTCGATGTGGTGCATGCCAATGAAGCGCACGCGGTGACCGCGGCGTGGCTGGCTGGGGCGCACCGGGAAGCGGCGTTCATCATTTCGCGACGGGTCGGATATCCACTAGGAAAGTCGCGGCTGGCGCTGGACCGTTATCGCGCGGCTACACGCATCGTGGCAATTTCCCAATGGGTGG
>JBBRPU010000309.1:0-4457 GCA_038227545.1 Candidatus Acidiferrales bacterium | reverse complement strand
CTGGAGCGGGCTGGAGGAAAAAGCGGTTGCGGGCCAGCGAGCCAGTACCGAAGTGGTTAAGCCACCGCGAGGGGTGAACTCGCCGCGAACGATACACCACTTGGGGCGGATAGATTTGACGATGTCGTGCAGCATCTTGTTCACGGCGTTTTCGTAAAAAATACCCAGATCGCGATAGGCCAGCAGATACATTTTCAGGGCTTTCAGCTCCAGGCAGGCCTTGGCAGGCATGTAGCGAATGGTGATGGTGCCGAAGTCGGGGAGGCCGGTTTTAGGACACACGGAAGAATATTCGGGAAAGCGCGTGGTTATAATATAGCCAGGGAATTGGTTGGGCCAGGTTTCCAGAAGCGGAAGGCGGGCTTTAATTCCGGCGCGCGCGTGCTCTACGGTGTAATCGGGCATGGTTGCTCCGAGTCCATTGTAGCAAGGGCGCGCATCGGGTGTAGCAAGAGCGGGCGTGGGGCTTGCTGCCTAGATAATTATCAAATATAGTACGGCCAACGAAAGTCCCAGACGGAGCGTCATGATCTGTCCGAAGTGCCATTCCAGCGGTGGGCGCCGGTCGAAGCGGCGAACTTTTCTTGATTACCTGGTGTCGGTGGCGGGGCTGGCTCCCTGGCGCTGCATCCGATGCGAGAAGCGCTTTCATGCGCGCTCGGTAGCGCTGCGAAATATGCGTTACGCGCGATGCGGAATTTGCGGGAACCTGGAGTTGCAGAAAATTTCGGCGGAATATGTGCCGGGACACCTGGCGATACTGGCGCGCATGCTGGCGCTGCCGGCGCTACGCTGCGATCCGTGCAGACATAAATTTTTCGCGGTGCGGCCGGTGTTGCGGGAAGTGCCGCGATTTACCGCTACGCCACGCGATCAAGCGGCGTAATTCTCCAGCGCAGTTTCGAACCTGTCTGCAAAATATTCCTGTGGAAACGATTCGCGCAACGGATTCGGTCCGCGAGGCGTGTGTTAAACTTTTGATTGTGGCGATATGGTGCAAGGGTTAGCACGCGGCCCTCTCAAGGCCGAAATCCGGGTTCGAATCCCGGTATCGCTGCCAAAAACCTCATTCCAATTCTCCGATTAGATTGAAGCGCATTGTCGGCTATTTTTCCGCGGGAGTGATCACGATACTGCGATAGCGTACGTGTCCTTTTTCACTGCCTTGAAGATAGATGGGGCCGGGCAATTCTTCGTGGCTGTCGAGCGCGCCGCCGGTAATGCCCGGAATTTCCTGGTGATCTATTATGGTCTTGCCGTTTTGTACGACGGTGATCCAGCGCCCCACGAGAGTGATGTCAAAGGTCTGCCATTCGTCTGCTTTACGCGGCAGCTCCGGTGTAGGAGTCAGAAAACCGTACACGCCGCCGGTGTGGTGACTGGGAGGCTCGTCGGCTGAATCGGTCTCCACCTGAACTTCATAGCGGCCACGCAAGTAGACGCCGCCGTTGGAAGTTTCCGCGCAATTAAATTCTACATGCAGCTTGAAATCCTGGGATTTGGAATCGGTCAGCAGCTCAGGGCCATTGCCCGGGCTGACCAGGTTACCGTTCTCCACCGTCCACTTGAGGGTGCCGGGGTTCAGCATGGTCCACCCTGACAAATCTTTTCCATTGAAGAGTGGGATGGCCTTACCCCATTTCGGCGCGGCGGTCTCTTTTAGCGCCGGCGCTTTCTGGCCGGACCACTTCCACGGGCCGTCCTTGGGCCCAGTTACGGTTCCCGACAAAGTTTTTCCGGTAAGGGTGCCCTCGAACATCATGTCCTGAGTGAGGCCTTCCTCTTCTTTGGGGGAGACGAAGGTGAGGTGACCATTCGAAAGCTCTGCTTTAGGGAGTGGCCGGGTGTTTCCCCAGCGACCAACCATTTGCGCTTTCAGCTGGGTTCCCTCCTGACTGAGTTCCAGCCATGAGGGATATTCATGATCGGAAGATTTCAGGGTCAGATCCCAGCGTCCCAGATAACGCGACACGGCATCGTCAGGGAGCGGAAGAGTCTTCCTGGTTTTTCCGGTCAGCACATAGCCACAAGCAGAGGAGAGCAAGATGGCGGCCGACAGCAATACCAAGGTTCGTTGAGTTTTCATAACACCCGGTTCCTTTGGACGCATTGGGATTTAGCGCCGGTTCTTACGACTTGATGGTCTGCGAAGCTTCGTCCCAATATACGGGACTCTTGCGGAAGTAAGACTCATTGGCCATGTGGCAACCCAGGGCCGCGTGGTGGCCGAAGACGATATCCTGCACGACGGGTTTCCGCGATCTTGTGGCTTCAAAAAAATTCCAGAGATGCGGCTTGAGGTCGTCGTAGTCGTTGCCCTTGAAAGTTTTAGTTTCCGGGAAGGGCTCGTGGCCGGGCTTGGGATCGTGCTCCGCGTGCCATTGCTTGAAGTACGGTTCGCGCAGGCGAGCGGGAAGTCCGTAACAGTAATAACTGGGAGCGGAATCGGTGCCGGTTTGCGGGGTGTGACTGAGGCCAAACTCGGTTAGTTCGATGAGGCCCTTGGAACCCATGAAGCGGGTTACTTCGGCTGTTTCTGTGCCGAGGGTCAGGCGCATGTACACGGGAATGTTGGCGTATTCAAACAAAACCGGATGAACGTCGGGTGTGTTGCGTCCATCTTTCCAGCGATAAATGCCGCCGAAGGCAGATGCTCTTTTGGGGGCTTCGTTGATGCCCAGAACAAACTGCATGCCGCTGAGCAAGTGAACGAGGAGGTCACCGGCCAGGCCGGTGCCATATTCTTTCCAGCAGCGCCAGCGCGCGAATAGATATGGATCGAAGGGTTTTTTTGGCGCAGTGCCGAGCCAGGTATCCCAGTCCAGATTTTCAGGAGACAAATCGGCCGGCGGCGGATATTCCCAGGCACCGGTGGGATCGTTGCGACCCAGGCTGCCTTCCACGAGGCTCAATTCTCCGATGGCGCCGCTGGCGATGAGCTCTTTGGCTTTGGCGCACAGGACAGAACTGGTTCGTTGCGCGCCAATTTGCGAAATACGATCTGATTTTTTGGCGGCGGCAACCATGGCTACGCCATCTGCGGCGCTGTGGGACATGGGTTTTTCGCAATACACGTCTTTGCCTGCAGCCAAGGTATCCACGACCACCTGTTTATGCCAGTGGTCCGGAACCGCAATGATGATGGCGTCTATATCTTTGTCGTCGAGCAGTTCTTTATAGCGCCGGGTGGTTTTGATGGGCTTGCCGACGATTTCTTTGGCTAGTTCGTGGCGGCCGTCATAAAGATCGCAAGCGGCGACGCATTCCACGCCGGGAAGCTGAATGGCATTGGTAAGCAGGCCAGTGCCTTCCATGCCCACGCCAACAATTCCGAAACGAATGCGGTCGTTGGGACCCGCATAGCGGCTGAAGGCCGGGAAGGGCGCGGGTTCAAGCACGGTAATGCCGCCGACCATCGAGGCCCCGGCTATTCCGGCGGTTCTTTGCAAAAATCCACGGCGTGTAAAACCGCTCTGGGTCATACCAAATCTCCTTTTGTTGCCGCTCTGTTCAGCGTCTAATGACGATGGCCGGGAGTTTCGGACACTATTCCGGTCGCTCCTCTTGTAAGCAGCGGCGCGGGGCTTGTCAAGTCTCGTTTCTGATTTAAATCGATTTTGTGAATGGTAATAGGGTGGTTGCAGGCGCGGGCTTTCTGCAGGGCCATATAAGCTTAGCCGGGGCGGCCGACACCGAGAGCGTCGGCTACGCGATTGATGTAGTTGAACCAGGAGGCGATGAGGGTGATCTGCAGGATGGCGCGATCGTCGAAGCCTGCGGCGCGGAGTGCGGCGTGGTCTGCTGGACTGCATTGCGTGGCGTCTTTGGTGAGCTTTACCACGTAGTCGAGCATGGTGCGGTCCTGATTGGAGATCGGCGCGGTTTTGTAGTCGTTTTTTAGGGCTTCGACCAATTCGTGGTCGAGCGTGACGCGACGCAGAAACTCTGCGTGGGATTCGATTCAATAGTGGCAGCGGTTGGTGACCGAGACCATGGTGGCGATCATTTCATGCTGATCGCGGGTGAGCGGCAAATCGGGAGAGAGCAGTACGCCGTAAGTGGCGAAGGCGTGATAGAGCGCGTCGGGCAGCAGCGTGTGCGAAGCAGTGATGCCGGCCGCGTCGCCTGCGGTGTCAACGCTAGCGACGGGAGTGGCGTATTCGACGGGATAAAGTTTGCGCTGCGCCAGCATGGCTTCTTTGACGCGGTCGTCCTCGTCCATGCGTACGGTTTTGATCCAGGTCATGATGCGCTCCGCATTTGTATTTGGTTTCGGCGCCGGAGACAGGATACAAAAAAATCGGCCGGATGGCTTCGATCATCCGGCCGTGATGCGTTGGGGTGCTGCTTCCGGTTTCGCCGAATGGCGGACCGGAAGCGGGGTGTCTTGTAGGACTTTTATACGGTGCAGAGGAAGGTGTGGCAATAATGTGAAAATACTATTTGCTTAGTTATGG
>JBBRPU010000308.1:0-4466 GCA_038227545.1 Candidatus Acidiferrales bacterium | reverse complement strand
GGATCCCACGGGATCGGCGGTGACGGCCTGGTCCATGTAGCGGAACCACGCCAAGCTGGGAGGCGTGCCGCACGGACAACTTTGCGTAACGCTGTCGGCTTTCAGCGCGCGTGTGGTTTCAAAAATGATTTTGTACACTTCGCCCATAGCGTAAACGGAATCCATCGGCGATTTATGATGGTGCGCCGGGTTGTAGCACGGTGGCGTGGCGTAAATGTTGTCGAGCTTGTGCCCGTCGAAATCCCACTCGTGAATAAAGCGCTCGGTCAATTGTTTGTAATAGGCCTGCACTTCCGGCACGGCCGGGCAGAGCGTGGCAAGGTTGCGGGTCATGCGTGCGGTTTTGCCGCTCTTATCTTGAATCAGCCAGTCGGGATGCTGCTTTACCACATCGGAGACGACGTATTTGTGCCCGCCGTAGCTGTATTTTCCATCCTCCACGGCCAGTGGCAGCCACCACAGCTGCACCTTGATTTTTTGGGCATGAAAATCGTCCACCATCTTTCGAATGGAGCCGCCGCCAAAAGTGTCGGTGCGCGGCTGCCAGTCTCCATAGTTGTTGAACCAGCGATCGTCGAGCGTGGCCCAGTGAATCCCCAGTTCCTTCAATTTCGGAACAGTCGCGAGCATCTGCGCCGGCGTAACGTCCGACTCGTAACCCCAGCCGCACCAGCTCACCGCGTAGTTCTCGTCATTATTGGTAGGCCGCGCCAAGCCTTCACGCTCCACAGCGTTCGACCACATATTCAGCGGCTCGTAGTAATCGCCTTTGTAGACGGCAACAAATGTTCGAGGAGTTGGATACACTTCGCCGGGCTTCAGTACGGAGTTGGCGGGGAAATTTACGGCGGCAGCCACGCGGCCATCCTTCGTAGTGTTCACCGGAATGGAAATGACCAGCGGCAGCGTTTCGATGTGGCCGATGGCTTCACCCATGGTGCGCGTCCAGAAGGCCACTACCGGAATGCCTCCCCCTACGCGACCGAGATCGCCGTCGGTCTCCACCGGCGCGCCGAACGGATTTTGCTGATCGAATTTGGCGGGAATGGGCAGAACGTCGTCTTTTCCCCACTTCAAGCTGGAGCCGAAGAAAGACCACATTTCGTGAGGAGCTGCGGCGGCATCGGCAAGGGAAGCGTTCAGGCGGTGATTCTGCAGCGAAACATTTTCTAGCGAAACATCCTTGGTTCCCTCGTTACGAAAAGATGCCGACAAGATCGCCAGCGCCGGAAAGTCGTCATAAAGCTCGAGTGTCAACGTTTCGGAAAGGTTCGTTGACTTGCTCAATCCCGTAACTTCCACTTTCTTTCCCAGAGTCCCGAGCTTTCCCTGGGCGTCAGAGATGCGCGCAGTTTTCAAATCGAAAACGATATCGTCAACGTTCTTGCGTGCGACCACTACACTTTGTCCGCTGGCGCTATCCGAGTCATCGAGAGTCACATTTCGGCCGCCCACTTTCAGACTGCTTTTCAGGTAGCCGGACGGTGTCAGGACAAATTCAGCCGCGGAACTCTGAAGATGGATGCCGTCCGGGTCGTTATGCACCGCGATGGTTGAATTCCGGACAGGCTCGGTCGAGGACGGCTTCTTTTCGTCCGTCTTGCAACCGGCGGCGTGCAGCAACAAAAATGTTGCGGCCAGGAGAGCCGCCAGAATTCCGAATCGGAATGGGTTGAATAATGATGAAATTCTGGAATTCTTCATAGACTCTCCGGTCCGCGCTAAAGGGCTGAACAATGTTGCTGTTCGCAGATATTGTACTCGCAAAAGCAACTAAACGAAATAAATAGCAACTAATCGAAACATGGTTAAGAATGCTGCATTTATCTTTCTAAACCTTTACCCTGAAACGGACGGATTACCAGGGAAGAATGGACTGGCGATGAGAACGCAAGTGGGAATTGTTGGGGCGGGGCCTGCGGGCCTGCTGCTCTCGCACATTCTGCATCAGCAGGGTATTGATTCCGTGGTGATCGAGACCAGGAGTCGCGCTTACATTGAGGAGCGGGTGCGAGCCGGGGTCCTTGAGCAAGGCACCGCGGATTTACTTGCGGAAGTTGGCGTCGGGCAGCGTATGAAGGCCCAGGGCCTGGTGCACTGCGGAATCGAGCTGCAATTTTCAGGCGGGCGCCATCGCATCGATTTTCAAGAACTCACCGGCGGCAAATCCGTCACAGTTTATGCTCAGCATGAAATTTTAAAAGACCTCATCAACGCGCGCCTCGCCAGCGGCGGACAAATATTCTTCGAAGTGGAGGATGTAAGCATTCACAACTTCAAGGACGGCAAGCCGCTCATCCGTTTCACCGCGGATAGCCAACCCGCGGAAATAAGCTGTGACTTCATTGCCGGCTGCGACGGTTTCCATGGCGTGTGCCGGCCGTCGATTCCCGACGGCATACTTCAACAATTCGAGCGTGAATATCCCTTCGCGTGGCTGGGCATTCTCGCGGAAGCCGCGCCTTCTTCGCACGAACTCATCTACGCTCATCACGAGCGTGGATTTGCGTTGCTCAGCATGCGCTCGCCTAAGGTGTCGCGGCTGTACATCCAGTGTCCGCCCGATGACGACATCGCCGGGTGGTCCGACGCGCGAATCTGGCAGGAGTTGCACGCGCGCCTCGAGACCGTGGAGGGCTGGAAATTGAAAGAAGGACCGGTGCTTCAGAAAAGCATTACGGGAATGCGCAGCTTTGTGGTCGAGCCCATGCAGTACGGCAAACTTTTTCTGGCCGGCGATGCGGCGCACATTGTGCCGCCCACCGGCGCGAAAGGGCTGAATCTCGCGGTGGCGGATATTCGCGTGCTGGCGCGCGCGCTTGAAAAATTCTACGCGTCGGGCAGCTCGGAACTGCTGGAGAAATATTCTGAGACTTGCCTGCGCCGCGTCTGGAAGGTGCAGCGTTTTTCGTGGTGGATGACTTCCATGCTGCACCGCTTTGGGGGAGACAACCACTTTGAACAGCGCCGGCAGCTCGCAGAACTCGACTATGTCACCAGTTCGCGCGCCGCGGCGCAGTCGCTGGCTGAAAATTACGTGGGCTTACCCTTCGATTGACACGCTCGTGAAAGTTCACGGCGTGGTGACAACGGGCAGCTCAATAAAAGTGGCCGCGCCCGATGCGTGATAAATACGCTGCGTGGCCTTGCGATAATCGCCGGGTTTTGCCCAGAAAATATTGGGTACAAAAGTTTGCGGGTTACGATCGTAAAGTGGAAACCAGGTGGACTGAACTTGCACCATGATGCGGTGGCCCGCCAAGAACGCGTGATTTGCTGTGGGCAGCGCGAAGCGATACAGCAGCGGCTTGTCTGCGGCGATCGCTTTGGGAGTTTCCATGCTTTCGCGATAGCGTCCACGAAATATATCGGCGGAAACCATCAGTTGATAGCCGCCCATTTCCTGTTGAGCGCCCACTTCATCGGGATAAAGGTCTATCACTTTCACGACCCAGTCGGAGTCTGTGCCGCTGGTGGACGCGACGAGATTGGCGACAGGCTGACCGCTGATTTTGACGGGCGCGCTCAGCTCATCAGAAATAAAAACCACGACATCGGGCCGGCCTGAAACTTCGCGCTGGTCGTCCACAAGCCAGTTGGCCCACGGGACATTATTTGCGAAGCCCACGGGATGGCTGGGGCGCCCGCTGAAAGGCACCGGTTTGGCGGGATCGGAGATGTATTCGTCAAAGGGATTTTCATTTGTGGCTGGCGCGGTAAAACTCAATTTCAGTCCGCTGTTCAGGTACAGCGGGGTTGGCCGCACCGAGCAACCGTTGGCGCACCCGGAAGGCCAGTTGGGTAATCGCCGCCAGGTATTCGTGCCCGTTTCGAAAGCGGTGACGGGCGACACGTCCGCTTTCGGCGCGCCGTCTTTCAGATACTGCGCCAGAAACGGCGCCAGAATTTCTCGGCGGAAATAAAGTCCGGTGTCGCTGCCGAATTTCAATACGCCGAGCGAACTGCCATCGCCGATTTCTCCGCCGTGATGCCACGGACCCATGACCAGAAAAACTTTATCGTTGCCGGTATCGTTGGGCTTGATGGCTTTGTAAACTGCGGGCGCGCCATAAATATCCTCCTGATCCCACAGACTGTGCACCAGCATGGTGGGAACTTTCAGCGGTTGCGCCGCGAGAATTTTGTCCATGGCCTGCTGCTGCCAAAAACTATCGTACGAGGGGTGCGCCATGAGCTTGGTCCAGTAGCCCATCTGCTCGAGGCCGCGGCGGCGCCCAAGTTCTCCCGCGGAACCGGCGCGCAGATACATGTCGTAATCGTCGTAGTTGCTGCTCCACCAGTGTTCGTCATTTTTGCGCGTGCCCTGCTGCTCGTAGATGTACGGCATGTTGAGCTCGCGGAACGCGCCGTTGTGAAACCAGTCGTCACCTCTCCACCCGTCCACCATGGGATTCATCGGCACGGCCACTTTGAGCGCCGGGTGCGGATTGACCAGTGCCATCAGC
>JBBRPU010000307.1:0-4524 GCA_038227545.1 Candidatus Acidiferrales bacterium | reverse complement strand
GGAGAATATTCCGGGCCATCGTCGAGGCCTTTTGCGGTGGTTAGTTGTTTTTCTTCTTCGCTCCCCGCTGAGGCCTCCGTCGAGATGGTGTAAATGTCGAATTCGCCGTTGCGCTGGCCCGGATAAGCGACCGTTTTTCCATCCGGCGACCACCCGTGCCAATACGAAGGAGATTTTTTCGTGATGCGGCGCGGCGTGCCACCGGTGAGCGGCAGGATATAAATGCTGGACTGGTGATCTTCCTGGGACTGATCGCTGATGGCCAATAACTTTCCGTCCGGCGAAATTCCGTGGTCATTGTTACAGTGCACGGCGAAACCGGTGTCTATGGTTTCGGGTTTGCCACCGTTTACCGCCAGGCGCCGGATGTGGCCATCCTCGTTGAAAATAAAAGCGGCGCCATCGCGGGTCCAATTGGGCGCTTCGAAATGCCCGGCGATGGAATACACCACGCGGCGATCGGTGGAGGCGATGTTGATGGTTTCGAGGGAGCTGTGCAGCGTCAGCTTTTCCGCGGTCGATATGGGCGCGAGCGGGTGCAACTCAACCTTGGAGAACGCCGCTTTGGTGACCGAGTCTCTATCGTGGCTGCAAACGCCGATCCCAATGTAGAACGGGCCTTGCAACGGAACACGCATTGCTGCTCCGGCGGGCTGGAGCTTTTCGCCGCTCGCCGCCAGCCACATATAAACGTAGTCGCCGCGTTTCTCGATTCGCAGCTGAGACGGCGCGGAAATGTTGGATTGAATTTCGTGTGTCGCTGAGCCTTTGGCGTCGCGATATTGCAAAGAGGTCAAACCGTCGCCGTGTACCGCGACGTCGGCATAGGCGGAGTCCGCGTCCATATCCTGCCGAATCATCAGCACAGCTTTCCGATGCTCATTGCCGCCAGCGCCGAGGATGGAAATTTCCGCGCCCAGGGCGATGTCGCCCGAGATTTTCTTCCAGGCGAACTGAAAATTGTCGGAGTTGGACCACATGTTGTCGCCACTGCCAGCAAGCGTATAGGTGCGACGCGAAGTGTCGTAATCGCTTGATCCCGGATGCAGCACGGAGCCGACGTCTCCGTGGCCCTCAAAAATCCCAACAGCGGCGGGGTTTTGCGCACGCGCGGGACTGAGTATTCCAGCGGCGATCCCAAGTAACGTCAGGGCTATGGAGTAGCGTATTGCGTCGTGTGAGTTCACAGACAAACCTTTCCTTGGTAATGCGGGAGAGTCATACAAGCAAAGGGCGCTGAAACACACGATTTCTTATTTTGTCGCGCAACGAAGGCTTTTCGGATGGTCAGGCGACAAAAAATCTGTTTATCGAGCATTTTCGGCGAAGGATTTAGTGTCCCAGGAATTTTTCAAGAAATGTAATTTCACGGTCGGCTTGTTCGAAATACTTCCTGGCCGCCGGGCCATCCTGCCGTTGCAACGCGGCTTGTGCCTTGGACAGGTACGTCTGCATGCGTTGCTCGGCGGCAACTACATCACCGCGCAGACCGTAGCCCTGGCCGCTCTGCGCGCGCTTCAGATTGTCCAAACTCTGCGAGACGGAGGCCGCGCGGCCGGTCATCTGCTCTTCCTGATGTTCCGCTTCTTGCAATTCCGCGGCGGCCGCAGCAGCAGCGGCGCGCGCGGTCTCGGCTTGCGCGTCAGCCGCGGCCTTTTGTTGAGCAGCTTCCGCAGACATTGCTTGCGGGCTACCTTCGGATTTGCGGCCACCATGTTTTGATTTTTCTGCCGGCGGAGTGGCCTCGGGGGTGAGGACTGCTGGCGCGGGAGTCGGAGCTGGCGCTGCCGTGAGACTACCGCCCGGCGGCGCGGCCGGTGTCACTGGTGTGGATGCCTGCCCTGGTGGAGACGAATTTTCGGCGGAGGACGGCGGTTGTGACGGGAGCGCAGCTTTGCTTTCGCCGGCGTGAATTTTCAAACGGCGCGGCAGGTAGAATCCCGCGGCGAAAAGCACGCCCACAACAACCAGCGCGCCCAGCCCCATGTACAATCCGCGCTTGCTGCTGGCCGCCGCCATTGAAGGAGCCGGTGCGCCGCCCAAATTAGACGCTGACGAAGCCGCGCCGGGAACTGCGGACGCTGACGCCGCTGTGGCAACGGCGCTCGCGCGCGCCGACGCGCTGCGAGCCAATTCCGGCGCGGGCGTATTCACCGCCATCGTTTCATCGGTTCCACTGCCCGCGTAAGGAGCCGCCCAGGCGGACGGCATGGTCGTGCCAGCGGGGGCAGGTTTTAGCGCTTCCAGATCCACGGTGTTCAGCGCGCCACGGAAAGCGTCGGCGCTTTGAAAGCGCTTGGCAGGATCTTTGGCCAGCGCCATCAAGATAATTTGATTGAGATTTTCCGGCAGGCCGGGCTTGTGCACGATCGGCGCTTTGGGAATTTGCTCGATGTGCGCGGCCATCAGCGAATAATTACTGTTGGCCTCGAAGGGCAACATGCCCGTAACCATTTCATACAGGGATACGCCCAGCGAATAAATATCCGAGCGGGCGTCCGCAGGTTCGCCTTTCACCTGCTCTGGCGGCATGTAATTCAGTGATCCGAGCGTGGTGCCGGTGGTGGTCAGGCTGCGGTCACCGCCGGAGCGCGCGATGCCAAAATCCATCAGCTTCACGGTGCCGTCCGAAGTCAGCATCATGTTGGCGGGCTTGATGTCGCGGTGAACAATGTTCAATTTGTGCGCGTAACTCAATGCGGACAAAACCTGGTCAACGTAACGCACCGCATCGGCGGGCGGGATGGCGCCCTCATGCACTCGCGAAGACAGCGTCACGCCGTCCACATACTCCATGATCATGACCAATTGATTGTCGAGCGTCAGTGCGGTGCGCAA
Organism: Candidatus Acidiferrales bacterium; assembly: GCA_038227545.1. Lineage (GTDB taxonomy): Bacteria > Acidobacteriota > Terriglobia > Acidiferrales > UBA7541 > Acidiferrum. The sequence continues at coordinate 1,686 of JBBRPU010000307.1, read as the reverse complement.
CGCGGCAATGTTCGGATTATGCAGGGTGGCCAGCAATTTGATTTCGCGGAGAAAGCGATCGGCCAGCTCTTTTTCAGAGGCCAGATTCGGCAAAAGAATTTTCATGGCCTCAATGCGATCGGAGATCACGTTGCGAACTTTGTAGACTTTGCCCATGCCGCCGGCGCCGAGCACGCCCAACACTTCGTAATCGCCGAGACGCTGGCCCGCGATGTAATCCTGGCTCATGAAAGCTCCTGTGTACCGCTATGGCCTGACCGCGTACGAAAGCGGAGTCCGGGAATGAAGGCGTTGCGAATTCAAAACAAAATTCGCGGGAAATCAGGCAAAGACTGTCAGGCCACGATTACGGCGTTTGCGCGACGTCTCCGACTTTGGCGGGCCCTGAACCAGTAAAGGTAACGGTGGCGGAATCCTGATCAATCTGCGTGACGGTGGCGCTGCCGATTTTGTCGGTAATGGACTTCAAAACTTTTCCGGTCGCAGGATCTTTCACAGTGCGAACCTGGCGGCTGATTTCCAGCGTATCGCCCACCTTCAGACCGGTTTTGCTGCCTACGTTGATGATCAAGGTGTTGCCGCTGACATCGGCGACCAATCCCGACGCGGAAACTTTAACAGTCGGAAGGTTCCCCGCAGCCGTGTCTAACTGCGTGGCCGTATCGGTCACTGCCGCCTGCACGGCTTCGCCCAGAATGGTCTGGCCGAAATTGCTACTGCCCATGTCCAGGCCAGCGCCGCCACCGCTGCCGCCACCCGCGCCGGCGCCGATCAGCGAAGTGCCGGAACGCTGCGACTCGCCTTTTCCGGTGACCGCCGCAAGAATTTCGCCCGTCGTGGTATTCACCAGACGCGCGGTGATGCCTACCACCGCTTTAGATTTTTTTGTACCGATGCCGCCGAGTCCCAGCTTGGAGCCATAACCGCCGTAGCCACCGCCACCGATATTGGTGTGCTGGTCATCGCGGCCGAATTGCGTGATGCTGCCGATGATGATGGCATCCACTCCCAGGATCCTGCCAATTTTAGCGGCCGTCGAAGCGTCGGCGCGATCGCTGTTCGAAAAATTTTGTTCGCCCAGCACTTTGTCCAGCGCGTTGCGCTCGATCACGGAATATTTTCCATCCTGCACCAGCTTTTGCACCAGCATGTCGGAAATGCCCTTGCCGACGTCCTGGTCGGTGCCGAAAATCGCCTGCGTGCTGGACCTCACCGTCCCGTACTCAAAATTCATCACGGCCACGCGCTTTTTTTGCGCCAGGCACGGGCTCACCGCCAGCAGGCAGATCAGGGCGAAACGAGCAATTCGAAACATGGATCAACACTCCTCTAATGTAGGCGATACAGCGTCCATGGTGCACACCGCAGGTCGCTATGAGCACTTCAGGTGGCAGAATCCTATACCCAACAAAATGCGTTGGCAACAGGCCAGAAGTTGAGTGGTGTCATCTTTCGTTGCCTGGCGAGGCGCTGCACGTTCCTCACGGCGAAGCTGTTTTCGCGCGTGTTCCAAAAGCTGCCAGGGCCGCCAGAATCTGCTGTCCGTACATTTCCACCTTGCGGTCGCCAAATCCTGAGACGTTGCGGAGTTGCGCCAGAGTGCTCGGTCGGACGCGGCACAGTTCGCCGAGAGTTGTGTCGTGCATGACGATGAACGCGGGGATGCTCATTTCCCGGCTGATGTTG
>JBBRPU010000306.1:0-4551 GCA_038227545.1 Candidatus Acidiferrales bacterium | reverse complement strand
TGTCAGACGAATGGTTGTCGGTGCTCAAAGAAGTCGAACCCGTCGAAACGAAATCGCAACCACCGGCTCCCGCTGCTGAACCCGTCTCGGAACCATCCGCCCCAGAATTTACGATTGCCGATTCTTCAGCGACTTCTGAAAGCGCGACTCCATTCGAGATTCCTGTAGAGCAGGAAGAGGTCTCCGCCAGTTCGAGTCCCGCAGCGCCTGCACATCAACCGTCATTTGTTCCGCCCCCAGACATGCCTGCGTTTGCGGAATTTCAAGTGCCCACGCAAGAGCCGCCGCCGGCATTCGAAGCGCCTGCGCATCAGGAAACTCAGCATAGTCCCGCGGAGTCACAACGCTTTGAGATTGATATTCCCGCGGACGAAAAAGAATCCGAAGCGCCGGCGGAAACTGTTTTGGAAGAGCTGCCCGCGCTGGAAGAAATTGATTTTTCAGCATTTTCGGTGGAGCCTCCTGCCGCCACAACGCCCGTCGCATCGCAGCCCCACGAGCTCGCGGCAGAAGAATTGCCGGAACTGGCGCCCGTCGAACAGGGTCACGCGCCACATAAAATTGAGCCGCCCGCTAAACCGCCGGTCCCGGAACCCGAGTTTGAACTCGATCAGGACTACGAGCTCATTCTTGATCCCGAGCCGCTCGTTCCCGCCTACGATCAGAAGCCTCCGGAAGCGTCGACGGAAATTCATCACGCCGAGCCTGAACCCGCGCTGCAGAATTCCGGGGCTTCTACGAATGGCAATGAATTCGCCTCCGACCGTTTCCTTGCCGATCTGGCCAGCGAAATCGAGCATCTGGGCATGGGCCAGTTAACGCCCGCGTACTCCAAGCCCGACATGCCCGCTCCCGTCAGATCCATAGACACCGCCAATCAAAGCGATTCTGGCCCGCTCAAGGAAGTTTTCGATGACTTCCGCGCCGAGCTCGGCGAAATGGGTTCCGATGACGAGGATCTCGAAACGCACTACAACCTCGGCACCGCTTTCCGTGAAATGGGTTTGCTCGAAGAAGCCATCAGCGAATTCCAGAAAGTTGCTAAGGCCAACGAGCGCGGCCGCCCCTTCCGCTATGCCATGCAATGCTGCACTCTGCTCGGTCTCGCGTTTATGGAAAAGGGCCAGCCCGGCATCGCCGCTATCTGGTACGAGCGCGCCCTCGAGACTCCCGGCGTGGAACCGGAAAGCATTCTCGCGTTGCGGTATGATTTGGGCATCGCCCAGGAATCGGCTGGCGAGCCCGAAGCAGCGCTAAAGAGTTTCTCCAAGGTTTACGCGATGAATATTGATTATCGCGACGTGGCCGAACGCATCGCTGCTCTTCAGAAACCCAGCCGCTAAACGCCTGGATTGTTCACGTAGGCGGAGATCACTTCACTCATGAACCGCGTTTTTCGCGCGTTGCTGATCATTCTGTGTTTTGAGATGGGCGCGCTGCTCCTGTATCTTCCGTGGACAAATTTCTGGGAACAGAATTATTTTCTCAGCCATTTCCCTTCGCTGCTTCCGGTGATATTGCACCCTTCTTTTCGTGGACTGGTCAGCGGCATCGGCCTGCTGGATATTTTTCTGGCCCTCGGATTGATTCGCCCCCGCGCGGACTCGGAAGCCCCACGTGTCGTTTCCCGGTAAATCCCCGCGCACGCCGATTCTCTGCTACGTCACCGACCGCAAAAGCCTTCCCGCTTCGTCCGTTGCCAACCACCAGGCTCTCATTGAGCGCATAGCCGCCGCCACGAAGGCGGGCGTTGACTGGATTCAAATCCGCGAAAAGGATTTGGGCGCCAGAGAAATTTCAGGGCTCGTTCGCGAGTCCCTAGCACTCGCGCAGAAATCCCGTCCAAAGGGACACATCACTAGAATTTTGGTAAACGACCGCCTAGATGTAGCGGTCGCGGAGCGCGCCGCCGGCGTACACCTTGGCGAAAATTCCTTGCCCGCCCACAACGTTTCGCACTGGATTGGTTCACACGTGAACCGATCGGGGTTGCAGAATTTTCTATTAGGAGTCTCTTGCCATTCGTTGGCAGGCGCGATCAAGGCCCAGCAAGACGGCGCGGATTACATTTTTTTTGGCCCGGTTTTTGCCACGCCGTCTAAAGCAAATTTCGGCACACCGCAAGGCCTCAGCAGGTTGAGAGAGGTCTGCAGCGTCGTAGCCATGCCCGTGCTAGCCATCGGTGGAATCACCTTAGAGAATGCGCCCTCATGCCTCGAAGTCGGCGCCGCCGGCCTCGCCGCCATCCGCCTTTTTCAAGACGCCGATTTACCCGCCCTCATCACCGCTCTGAGTGCTTTTCTGCGCGGGTAAGGGCACATGGGCCTTTCGCGTCACGCATTCGGTTGGTTGAAAGAACTTGACTGGTTCTTTACCAACCCGTTGGAGATACTTTTCGAGGGGGCCGATAATCTGCCGCCTACTTCCCAGTCGGCATGATGTGCGGGTCCAGGGTGCGCACCACGACATCTCCCTTTAGAATGTCTATTGAATACTTGTACAGCCGCGGTTCGTGGCCGTCTTGCGGCTTTACTTTCCCCTTCCCAGTGTGGCCGTGGTCCGATTCGAAATGGTCTGTGCCAAACAGATCGTTGGCATAGCTGTCTTTGAATTTTATTTTGAATGTAAGACTAGCATCCTGTGTGGACCACGAAATTTTGTCCCCCTCGCACGCAAATACCACCGCGTCTTCGGGATGTTTCAGCACTTGCGGATCTGTCGTCACTTCGATCGTATAATCGTCGACATTTCGGTCCGGGCAATTAAAATGGTGCAGATTGTGAGGGTGATGCCCGGAGATCGTTCCCCGGTGTCCCTGCGAGTGCTCGTGCGGACAACCCACACACAGCACTGCAACAGCGCCTGTCACCAAAAAATTCGCCGCCTTCCGCGGAATGCCTGTCTTCTTCATAACGACCTCTCTTTCTTGTTCTCTGCCGTGGAAATCAGGGCCCGAAAGCGTGGATCTTTTTCCAAGCCGGAAAAATTCGGCGTGTCCCGCACCGCTGCCGCCGGATATCCCGCCGCTACCGCTTGCTCGAGTTTCTGGAGGGCTTTCTTCTGCTCGTTGGACTCCATGTATACCATCGCCGAATAGTACAGAACCTCCGGATCGCGCGGCGCCAGCCTTTCCGCTTCGCCGATCCTCAGCTCCGCTTTCTTACGGTCGCCCGACATAGCGTAGTATTCCGCCAGGTAACTCAGCATGTGCGCATCACGCGGATTGATTTTTCGCTGCTCCTCGCCCATTTCCAGGGCCTTGCGATAAGCGCCCGCGGCGCGATCCCGCATTTCCGGCGCCCAGTAATACGCGTCCGCCAGGTTTCCCCAGATTTCGTAGTTTCCGGCGTCCAGGCCGGTGGCCTGTTCGAACATATTCGCGGCATCCGCATAACGCCTGGACTGAAAATACGCCATCGCCAGATTCGAAGTAGCACTTCCTGTTTTTCGAATCTTCAGCGACTGCTCCAGCGGCGCGATGGCTTCAGCGTAGCGACCTTGCTGAATGCGTGTGATTCCCAGGTTCGTATATCCCGTGAAGCTGTCGGGCACCAGGGAGATGACCTGCGTATACATCTGAGCGGCTTCCTCCAAGCGCCCATTTCGCAAATAGAAAGTACCTAGGCGGTTGTATCCCGCCCAGTAATCTGGCCGCAGGGCAATCACCGCCTTGTACGATTGCTCAGCATCTTGCAGGCGATTCAGGCTTTCGTATGCTTTAGCGAGTCCCGTTTGCGCCGCATCCAGCGTCGGCGCGCTCTCGGAAGCCTTCCGATACTCAGCCACGGCCATCTCGTACTTTCCAGTCCCCTGGTAGACCAGCCCCAGGCACGTATGGGCCAGAGCCAGTCGTCCATCTTTCTCAATGGCGCTCTGGCAGGCGCTGGTCGCTTCATTCACCAATCCCTTCTCATGCACCAAGTCGAATTTTTGCCAGTAGGCTTCGCCCAGGCCGGCGTAGGCGCCCGCATATTCTTTGTCCTTCTCCAGCGCGTGGCGAAACACCGCGATAGCGTTCTCCACATTTTCCGGCTTGTCGTAGTTCCGCAGGTAACCCACGCCTTGTAGATAAAAGTCGTAAGCCGCCGGCTCCGTCGTTCCGTGGGTTTCCAGTGATTTTTTCTCCTGCGGCTCCAGTTCCAGTTTCAGAATTTCCGCCACGCGTGCGGAAACCTGGTCCTGCAATCCAAAAGGATCAGCTGCTCCAGCTGTCACCGTCCCACCGCGCAACTGCTGGTGCGAATGCGCATCCACCAGCGAATAATTCACGCGCACTTGCCCGGAAGCGCGTTGACTATTCAACATCAATCCATAGTTCACTCCGAATTCCTGTCGCGCCGCATCCAGCGTCTGCACGTGGTGCGCGCGCATTTCGCTCGCAGGAATTACCGCCAGCGGATGTTTTCCCGACAGCTCCGTCAAGCTGGACGTCAGCGTCTCCACCAACCCGCCATCGAACGCTCCCTCTCCGGCAGGGGAACTGGAATCTGCCGAAATTACCGCCACTTGCATGCGCTCCGAAGCTCCCGTGACGCCTTCATCCGGCTTGTT
>JBBRPU010000305.1:0-4579 GCA_038227545.1 Candidatus Acidiferrales bacterium | reverse complement strand
TGCAGTGCAATTGCACCATCGTCGGCGACCCCGTCACGCGCGAAGCGCTGGTCATTGACCCCGGCGACGAAGTAAACCGCATTCTCGATCTGATCGGCCGCCACAAATTAAAAGTCCAGGCCATCGTCAGCACGCACGCGCACATAGATCACGTCGGTGGACTCAGCAAACTCCATCGTTACACCGGCGCGCCCGTCCTGATGCATCGCGAAGACCTACCGCTCTACCAGGCCATGGACGTACAAGCCGCTTTTCTCGGCGTGCCAGCCCCGGAGCTCACCGAAGTGGATCACCTCTTGAAGGAAGGCGATACCTTGCACTGGGGCGGTTGCGAAGCTCGCGTGATGCACACTCCGGGCCACACTCCTGGCAGCGTCTGTCTCTACGTACCCAAAGAAGCGGGCGCCATTACTCTCGCCGCTCCGCAACTTTTTGCCGGTGACACCCTCTTCGCGGGAAGCATCGGCCGCACCGACCTGTGGGGCGGCTCCATGGAGCAAATCATGGATTCATTGCGCGGCAAATTATTGCAGCTCCCCGACAGCACCGTCGTCCACCCCGGCCACGGCCCCGCCACCACCATCGCCCACGAACGCCACAACAATCCCTTCCTCAACTCCTAGTCCCGGCGTTCAACGAAACCATTCCCAAATCTTCTTCGTTATTACCTCCACTCCACGCGTCCACGCGAAAATGTCATTCCGAATCCGCCGCTCTTCAGGCGGGTGAGGAACCTGCTATTGATTGCCGCAAGCTTTCGTCGTGTGCTCCCACGCGTCCTATCTCCGCGGGGGAACTCTGAACACAAAAACCCCAAAATTAGACGCTCTCTCTCTTTTTCCGCAACTCCTCCATCACCGATTGCACCAACTCCTTCGCATGCGTCAACTCCAGCGAAATAATTCTCAAGTCCATCGCCGGCACCGCCGGATTCCGCAGGCTGGTGCAATAAACTCCATGTTGCCCAACCAGCACCAGCGCATTCGTCAAGCGGTCCAGCGACACCGCCAACCGCCCGCGCTCCACGCCAAACATCTGTTCGTACCGTTCCAATTCTTCCTGGTGTTCTGAAAACGCGCTCATATTCCTCTCAAAAAAGTTTGGACGCTCGTTGAAAATGTCTCCCGGACGCTCCCGCGTCCCATTCCACAACTCAGCGCCGTAGCAAATCGGGCACACCGCAACCGCACCAAACTTTACCCTATGCCCTCCGCATACCATAATTCGCTCAGCCTGGCAGTGTTCCTCCACGCGCACACGCCGGTCTTCGTCGTTCCGGTTCGTCGGTTCGCCGATTCCTTGGGAATCTAGAAAATCGGTTGGAGCGCATGACCATGCGACGTTCGGATCTGGTGCAGCACAAAGAGCGGGAGAAAGGTGCGATTACGCGCACTTCTCAAATTGTTTTTGGAGAACGCCAGCATCTCCTCCGCGTCCTCGATTCTCTCGAAGGCACCTCGCTGCAGATCGCGCGCATGCAACAGGAGCGCCGCATCCTGGAAGAATTAATTCACGCGCGCACCCGCGAGCTCAATCAGATCAATACCGCCTGGGACGAAAAAATTGGCCTGGTACTCAGCGCCGACGCCAAGCCCGACATGCTCGAAAAATTGGTAAAGCAGGCCCCCGAAGAAGATTTCTATTTGCTGCGCCTCATCAGCGAGCATCCGCGGGCGAATTCCAAAACACTGAACAAACTGGCCAAGCATCCCTACGCCGCCATTCGCGAAAATGTCGCCCGCCATCCCAACGCCGATGCGCCCACGCTGACCTGGCTCAGCAAAGACCGCAGCCAGCCGCTCTGGTATCTCGTCGCTTTCAATCCCAACACGCCCTCGCCACTGCAACGCCGACTCCGCGATCGCCTGAAGCGCCTCGGCGAAAATCAAGCTTCCCGTTAACTCACCACTTCGCTTAAAATTTTCTCACGCAGTCTCCAACCCATTCTCGGATAGCCTTCCTGCGCATTTAACCCATAATTGATACCTGTGCCTCCGGCAGCTGAAATCTTTACGCCATCCAAAAAGTTGCGCGACGATCGCGCCATCATCCGCGCTCTGCAATTCGCGCGCGCGCACGTTGCCTCCATCGCGGCATGCTCCGCACTGCTCGTCATTCCTTGCTTTTGGCATCACCGCATCGAAGCCGGCGATCTCCCCAGTCACACGTACAACGCCTGGCTCGCTCAATTGATTCAGCAGGGAAGGGCTCCCGGCCTTTCCACCGTTCACCAACTGACCAACACGTTGTTCGACTTCCTGCTTCTTTATTGCGCAAAAGTATTTGGATTTGCCGCTGGACCAAAAATCGCCGTCGCCACTTGCGTGCTGATGTTTTTCTGGGGAATGTTTTCCTTCTTATCCGTATTCACGGAACGTGCGCCCTGGTTACTCACACCGGTCATCGCCATGCTGGCTTATGGCTACACCTTCAACATGGGATTCTTCAACTATTACCTCTCCCTGGGTTTGGCGTGTTGTGCTCTCGCGCTTCTCTGGTCGCCTCTGAAAACTATTCCCAAACCAGATTGGATCGTGGGCACGCTTTTTCTCGCGCTCGCTTTGCTGGCGCATCCGATAGGGCCGTTGTGGTGTCTCGGCGCGCTCGCATATCTCTCTATCAGAAAAATGCTTCCCGGACCTTGGCGCTTCGCCCCCGCCATGGCTTCGATTGGAATCGTGTTCGCCGCTCACTGGTACATGGCGCACGCTGCGCCAATCGAAATTAACTGGCCGGACCGGCCTTTCTATCTTTACAACGGTTTCGATCAACTAGTCATCTACAGCGCGCGGTATCGCTACATCGCCGCCGCCATGCTGGTGCTTTTTGTTCTGTGGATCGCGGCAAGTGTTTATCGCCCCCGGGACCGCGCCTCGCTGCTGAAGTCATTTCTTGCCGCGGAACTGTATCTCGTGTCCTTCTGCGTAGTCGCGATGCTGCCGGAGGACTTACGCCTTGGCGACCACGCCGCCTGGGCCGGCCTGCTGGTTTCCAGATTGACGCTGATTTCTGCGATTTTCTCCTTGAGCGCCCTCAATCTCCTAAAGCCCGCAAAATGGGTCCTGGTCTCTGCAACTGCCCTCGCAACAATTTTCTTCACCCTGCTTTATCGTGACACTCAATCCATAAACCAACTGGAGCTCCACGTTGAGCAACTGCTTGCTTCGTTTCCCAATGGCACTCGGGTTATCCCCACGCTGGAACCCCGACCCGATTCACGCATTTCCTTTGTTGGTCACGTAGTGGACCGCGCCTGCATCGGCCACTGTTTCACCTACTCAAACTATGAGCCCTCCTCGCAACAATTCCGCGTGCGCGCCAGCACCCCCAACGCTTTCGCCACTACTTCACCCAGCGACTCCCAGGAAATGGAGTCAGGCAACTACACAGTCCAATCCGCCGACCCCCCACTAGTAAACATCTACCAATGCAACCCCACCGATTTCACCATCGTCTGCTCCCGTAACCTCACTGCAGGTGACAAGACTGGCCCGCCAGAAACCATCCCCGACAATTAACCAATAGAGGAATTTTCAAAACACGCAGGTTAAAGGGTGCTCTATCCGGACGTTGTACCCCCGAAACAGATACGCCTGATTGGTGGGGCCGAGGTTCGAACTTTCCCGCCGGTTTCCGCACGACGCCGGGTGCCCCAGGCTCGTCTTGTAGCCTGGGTCCGGCCGCCAACCTTACACTCCCAATCAACAATCCGTCCGAACCAAACCACAAAAGACAAATTGGCTCTACCACCGGTCCAATCCCTGCTACAATTGGCACAGGGTGAGAGACAATGCTTCCTCTTCATCTCCAGTCTGAAAGTCACGTCCCGCTCTACATCCAGCTCCGCGATCAACTGCGCGCCCTCGTGCACGCCGGCGACCTCCGTCACGGTGACCGCATTCCCGCCAGCCGCGAACTGGCCAATATGCTCGGCGTCCACCGCACTACCGTCGCCAACGCCTACGCGGAGCTCGAATCCGAAGGCCTGATTCAGGGCCACGTTGGCCGCGGCACATTCATCAAAGCTGCCAACGGCAATGGCCTCAAAATCTCGCCGCCTCCGCCCCCGGTACTTAACGGCAGCCACGGCATCCGCTGGGAATTGCTCTTCGCCGACGAGCGCGGAGAAGAAGCGCTGAGCCGCCTTACCGCCGCGGCGCCCGAAGACGCCCTCTCCTTCGTCATGGCGCGCCCCGCTCAGGAATTTTTCCCCATCGAAGAATTGCAGACTTGCGTCAACGCGGTACTGCGCCGTGAAGCCACCGAGGTCCTGAATCTCGGCCCGTCCGATGGCTACGCTCCGCTCAAAGAAGCGCTGCTTGACATGCTGCGTCGCGAAGGCATCGCCGCGAAAGACGAAAATCTGCTCATCACCGACGGCTGCCAGCAATCGCTCGACCTGATCAGCAAAGCTTTTGTGCGGCCCGGCGATTGCGTCATCCTTGAAAATCCCACGTATCCCGGAGCCGTGGCAATTTTTAATGGCGCCCGCGCCCGTTGTCTCGCGGTACCGGTAAAAACTCACGCGGAACCCAACAGTGAGCTGGGCGTTGACGTCGAAGCTCTCGAAGCCACGCTG
>JBBRPU010000304.1:0-4584 GCA_038227545.1 Candidatus Acidiferrales bacterium | reverse complement strand
CGACAATCATCAATCCGCAAAACCTTTATGGAACACGGAAATCGGCTGGCTGCGCCCTTCACAATTTGCCTCCGAAGATATCTGCGCCGCCTATCTCGCGCGTACTTATATTTTGGCCTGGGCTGCCGGCGTGCAGCGCACCTACTGGTATGCCTGGGATAGTGGCCCGCCGCTCGAAATGGTCGAACACGATTTCCGCACCCTCAAACCCGCGGGCCAGGCTTACGGAGTCATTCACAGTTGGCTCGTCGGCGCGCGCCTGAACAACTGCCGGCAGGATGCCGCTTCTACCTGGGTCTGCGAGTTGAATCGCAGCGGCGCCACGCAATGGATCGTCTGGAACGCCGCCGGCACAAAAACGTTTTCCGCGCCCGCCCAGTGGCGTGCGAAAAGCATCACGCCTCTCCTGGAAAATGCTCATGCCGTGGCTGCCGCATCACTCGAAATAGGACCCGTCCCGGTTTTGCTCACCACCAAAGGCCCAACTCCAGGACCCGCGAACTGAAATGTCTGCTATTTCAGAAACGCCCGCTATGAAAGTCGCTCTCCTCGTCAACATGATCGCGCCCGCCCGCCTCCCGGTCTACTCCGGGCTGGCGTCGCATTTCGATTTGCTGGTGCTTCACGGCGGCTCGGAAAGCAATCGCGATTCTTGGCATGGCATGGAAAAATCTTTACCGGAAGCGCAAGTCGTCAAAGCCTGGGGTTGGCAGATCAGCATTCCGCGCCGTCAAAACGGACAAGTTTTTGATCGCCGCTACATTCACATCACGCCCGGATTTCTCTGGCATCTCCTGCGCTTCAAGCCCGACGCGGTCATCACCAATGAAATGGGCTTTCGAACGCTCACCGCCCTGCTCTACGGCACTTTTTTCCGCAAGCCTGTCTTCGTTTGGTGGGGCGGCACCACCCATACGGAACGCGGCATCGGTTCCGCAAAGCGGGTCTTGCGCGTATTAATTTCCCGCTGGGCTCGTCGCTGGATCACCTACGGCCAATCCTCCACCGAATATTTGCGAACCTTGGGCATTCCTCGCGAGCGCATTCTGCAAATTCAGAATGCCGTGGACGAACAGCGCTTCACCGCCGCCGCAGAACCGGCTTTTGCGCTCGATACCAAACCCGTCCTTCTCTACGTCGGTCAGTTCATCGCCCGCAAAGGTGTGGATTTATTTCTGTCCGCCGCCGCCGCACTGCAACGCGAAGGCGCGGTTTTTTCGCTACTGCTCGTCGGCAACGGCCGCGACAAAGCCGCCCTCGAAAAGCGCGCCACCGATCTGCATCTGACAAATGTTCATTTTCACGCCGCGCTTCCTCCGGAAAAAATGCCCGCAGTCTATCGCAGCGGCGATGTGCTGGTTTTCCCCACCCTGGAAGACCCCTGGGGCCTGGTCGCCAATGAAGCCATCTTGTGCGGCGTCACGGTCCTCTGCTCCAAATATGCCGGATGCGCCGAAGAACTGTTTCCGCCGGAAAACATTTTTGATCCCGAAAACAGTTCCGACTTCACAGAAAAACTTCGCGCCGCGGTTCTCGGCCAATTACCTTCGCCGCAGCCCGCCCGGCTTAAGACCACCCAGCAAATCGTGCACGCTCTCACGGATGCCCTCGAAAAATCCGTGCCACAACCCCGCGGAGAAAAAGAAGCCCTGACTCGCACGGCGTAAAGCCGGTCACACATCGATCGCAAATGTCCAACCTCACACCCAAACAACCACACACTATCTACCGCGCCGACATTGACGGCTTGCGCGCCGTCGCCGTCCTGCTGGTCATCGCCTGCCATCTCGGCATCTACAAACTTCGCGGTGGATTCGTCGGCGTAGACGTCTTCTTCGTCATCTCCGGCTATCTGATCAGCTCCACTATTCTCGCCGACATCGCCGCTTCCAGATTCTCCATCGTCGCCTTCTACGAACGCCGCATCCGCCGCATCCTGCCCGCCTTGGTGGTGATGCTCTTCGTCACCGGCCTGTTCGCCTACAAATATCTTTTGCCACTCGAGCTCTTGGATTTCTCCAAATCACTCCTGGCCTCCACCGCATCCGTTTCAAATATTTATTTCTGGAATCAATCTGGATACTTCGATGCCCCAGCGGCCATGAAGCCGCTGCTGCACACCTGGTCTCTCGCCGTCGAAGAGCAATTTTATATTTTCTTCCCGGTATTCCTGATGCTGGTGCGAAAATATTCTCCGGCACGCCTCAAGCTCGCGGTTATTTCCGTCGCCGCACTTTCCTTCGTAGTCGCCGCCGTCGGCGCCTTCAAATTTCCCGTCTCCACTTTTTATCTCGCGCCCACTCGCGCATGGGAGCTGCTCCTCGGAACCATCCTCTCCCTGAAGCTTTTCCCTGAACTCACCGGCGCCCTCCGCCGCAATGCCGCAACCCTTCTCGGCATCGCCATGATCATGACCTCTGCCGCACTTTTCTCTGCCACCACTCCTTTTCCCGGCGTCGCCGCTCTCCTCCCCTGCCTCGGCACCGCGCTCATCACCGCCGCGGGCGAAACGGGACCGTCGCTCATCTCGCGAATTTTGTCTTCCAAACCGGTTGTCTTCGTAGGCCTGATCTCGTATTCGCTCTATCTCTGGCACTGGCCCATCATCGTATTTCAAAAAGCCAACGCCATCCTCGTTACCGGAGTTTCCAACCGCGCCGCCGCCTTCGCGGTGCTGGCGGTAACCTTCCTCGTCTCCATCCTGTCGTGGAAATTTGTCGAGCTCCCCTTCCGCAATGGCCGCCTTAAACTCAGCGGCGCTCCGCTCTTTCAAACTGCTTTCGCAAGCTCAGTCGCGGTAGCGCTGCTGGCAGCCGCCGCGCTTTTCTTCCATGGCCTGCCGTCGCGTTTCCCTTCCGCAGCCGTCCAGGTCGCCTCCTACCTCGACTACGGCACCAAAGACGAATATCGCGAAGGCACCTGCTTCCTACTCCCAGCCAACACTTTTAAAGATTTCGACGCTTCCACGTGTTTGCATCAGCAGGATGGAAAGAAGAATTATCTCGTCCTGGGCGATAGCCACGCCGCTCAACTCTGGTACGGGCTCGCCAGCGCCTTCGACGGCGCAAACATCATGCAGGCCACGGCCGCAGGATGTAAGCCCACGCTCGAACAAGTCCGCGAAGCCCGCGTGGAATGCACCCGCCTGATGAATAATATTTTTACCTCCTATCTTTCCGATCATCACGTGGACGCGCTGCTGATCGCCGCGCGTTGGGAAGAAACCGACCTCCCGCGCCTTTCGCACACCATTGATTGGGCCAGAGAGCGCGGAATTAAAATTGTGCTGTTCGGACCCATGGTGCAATACGATTCCTCGCTCCCACGCCTGCTGGCCGCTTCCATCAAGGAAAATGATCCGGCCATTCCTTACAATCATCGCGTGGCTGAATGCGCGCGCCTCGATAAACAAATGTTGGACTTGGCCGCGAAAGAGTGGGGCGTTCGCTACGTTTCTTTTTTCAGCAGCCTCTGCCAGCAGCAATCCTGCATCGAATACGCCGGTCAGGGCGTCCCGTTGCAATTCGACTATGGCCATCTGACCAAAGACGGTTCGGTCTTACTGGCGCAGATGCTGCGCAAGGGAGATTCTCTTCCATGACTGACACTCTCACGACTCCGATCGCCGTCACCACCCCCTCAGGCACATTTCTCTCCGAAGCGCCCGCACGCGCCTCGGCAACGCTAATCCCCAAAGTCATTCATCAGACCGCGCCCACAAAAAATCTCACTTGGGAAGAGCGCCGCGTCATTCGCCGCATGCGCTCCATCCTCGCCGGCTGGCAATACAATTTATGGGATGACAATGACAATGACCGCTTTGTCTCCGGACACTTCCCGCAATACCTCGAGCAGTACCGCCGCATAAAACGCGGCGTTGTGAAAGCCGATCTTGCCCGCTATATGTACCTGTACGTGCACGGCGGCTTTTATTTCGACACCGATTACAAAATGGTGGCCCCCATCGGCGCAACCCTCCTTTCGCATCCCTGTGTGCTGCCGGTATCGCGGGGAGATAGCGACGACCTCTCCTCCATGCGGCTGGGCAACGCCGTCATGGGTTCCGTCCCGCGCCATGCCTTCTGGTCAGACTTTCTGCGCGAGCTTTTCAACGGCGGCGCCCTGGAAAATCTCGCCGAAGATAGAATTGAAAAAACCACCGGCCCGGAAGGACTCACCGATTTCTTCATTAGAAATCGTCACAAATATTCCGACGTCTTCCTCGCGCCCCGCCACATCTTTCACCCGCCGCTGACCCGCGGCAATTTTTCTTACCACCCGTCATCCGAGACCGTTGGAGCGCACCTCTGTTGGGGTTCCTGGCGCACCAAAAACATACTGCGGCTGGCACGAAACGTTTTCACCAGAAAGCTGACCGCACTCTAGCTTCCATCCTCACAGAGGAGACGAGCACCATGATAAATACTCCGAAAACTTCATCGCAAAAAAAATCCTATCTCGGCGCCCGCGATGCCGCGCATTGGTATTTGCGAACTTTCCGTCCTGGCTCGCGCGGTTTTCACGGCGATCGCGTGCTCAGAGCATTTATCAAGAATTTGCTCGTGCGCCACGGCATATCCGCAT
>JBBRPU010000303.1:0-4617 GCA_038227545.1 Candidatus Acidiferrales bacterium | reverse complement strand
CCCAAAGTGATTCCAGCTGCGTCGGTCACGAAAGTAAGGTTCACAGAGCCTACGGTCGTAGCAGTGACAGCTACGGTGCCCGAATCTGTCTGCGCGAATGCCGCGCTGCCGGCAAATGCAGAAACCGCGCAAAGGATTAAGCCCTGAATTAATTTTTTATTAAATGCCATGGTAGTTGTTCTCCTGGAAACGCCTTTTGAGGACTTCTAGATTGATGGACGCTAAACAGAGCTGCAGTTCGATGGCCAGCAGAGGTTTGTTGAATTGGGGCGTTACAAAGAACTTAAACGCAATTCTTCGGTGCGGCGCCTCGCTGAATGTTCTATATCCGGCTGAGGAGTGCAGCAATGGAACAGTTGGGGTTGGCCGCCTTGAAAGAATTCCGTTTGGTCAGCTGGACCGACTTTTACTCCGGCGGATATTGTAGCGTCCTGGTTCTACCGTCATAGGCTGCCGCCACCGATTTCCCGTCAGGTTTCTGCGCTCTTCCAGCTCACTGAGGACGCGCTGTTGATGAAGACTCCCCGAATGTGGTTTGATGAGCTTCTGAAGGGTGCTAAAATCATGACTTCCACTGGCATGACTTGCGGCACCGTTTCGCAACGTGATTTGCGGACCAATAAGGTCAGGCTGTGGAGATCGCACACGCGCTGGGGCTAGACGCTGAATCACGTCACGTCGGTACACACTTCGCGTTCAAAAATAGGGGCGTAGCTCAGTGGTAGAGCAGCGGCCTTTTAAGCCGAAGGTCGTGGGTTCGATCCCCACCGCCCCTACCAATCTTCCCATTTGGTTTTACGTGATTTAGCGATTTCGCGAATGCCGAAGACCTGCCTGCAATCGCATTTCGATCAGACGTGAGAAATTTAGTTCAGCCCTGCCTCGCGAAGTGCCGCCCGCAACCGCTCAACCAAGCAACACTGGTAACAACACGCCCAGGCCCAACGCAAGCAGCCAGAGCGCGGGTGCGGGCGTGCCCACCGGACGAATTTTTCTGGCTTCGCGCGCAGCGATTCTTGGGTCCAGAAGCAGCCAACGCGTAAATCGTCTTTCGAGAAGCAGAAATGTTAGCGCGGTAACCGCGCCGTAAATCAGATGTCCCATCATGGAAGGAAGTAGCGCGGAAGCCGCGGCAGTGCTCCAGTCGCACTCTCCCGTCAAGAACAATGGCTGAAGTGTCAGCGGACCGGCGTACCACCAGATCAATCCGAAGAGCCAGCCCCACGCGACTCCATGACCGAGACTTGCGGCTTCGTTGCGAAAAAGAAGACCGTAAGTCACGCCGATGAGCGCACTGACGACCAGATGAAGAGCGAACCCGCGGAGACCCAGCCCTGCAACCCTGGGCAAGATTCCCGTTGCGAACAGTACCGGACTGGAAATTATTCCCCCAGCAATTCCGGCGGCTGCGCCCCAACCCATCGAGCGCAGGAAGTGAACGCCCGAGCCTTCGACTTCCCGGTTGAGCGGGTCCGACTGAATAAAAAGCCGCACCCAAAAACGATCAAGCGCGGCATATACGACGCCAAGAATCAATCCATGGAGAATGTGACCCACGAGAGAACCAAAGATCGCCGCGCCTCGATCTGCGGACCAATCGATCGGTTGGTGCGCGACTATCGGAAGCAAAGTCAGCTGCCCGAGAAACCACCAGAAAATTCCGTACGCCAATCCCCAGCCCATACACGAGCCGTACCCGCGAACGTCCCGTTGAAACAAAATTCCAAAAGTCACTCCGATCATCACCGCGAAGCTAAAATGTAAAATTATGATGGCGGCGCGAGACACGTGGAGCTCGCCGTATCCCGCCAACAGCGGGAAGTAATTTCCGGATGCCACCCACCCGCTAAAAATCAAGCCGCCGATCGTCCCCGCAAACCCGCCAGCGATAATTGCGCGGCCCCAATTGAATTTGACTTGCGCCACCTTCGGATGAAGCGCGCCCCATATTCCCAGCGACACCCCGACGGGCATGCCGAAACAAATCAGAAAGGCCACCAGTTGCGGAAAATGCTCGCGTGCGTCTATCAGCATGCGCTGCGAACCCATACTTCGTGAGAAAACCAGCGCCGCACCTGCCGGGATCACTATCCACACCAGAAATGCGAAGGCCAGGCCCCAAATCAAACCTGCCCCAGGACTGGTGGCGCGCTTGGCGAAGAAAATTGCAAAAGCCAATCCGAAAAAAAGACCGTACAAGATACTGTGAGACAGCGATGTACGCGCCAGAACCGACTGCAGCGCGCCACCCAAGCCACCAGCGAACAAGCCGACCAGTATTTCCAGCCAGGCTCTGCCACTAAGTTCGGTGGCAGGCTGCATCGTCATCGCCGCTTGAGTATTTGCCATCAACTTTGCCTATTTCAACTCGATCGTTTGCACGATATCGCGCGGGAAGAAAAGTTCCACCGTCCAGTCCACCAGCACGCGAATTTTTCTTTCCAAGCCGGGCAACTTGCCAAGATAAATCCCGCGCCACATCAGCCAGGCCAGCAAACCGGAAAATCGCAGAGAGTACGTGCGCGCAAACGGCACCGTCAATTCCGCGCAGGCTGTCTGATGCCCAACGACGCACAAGGCGCCGAGCGAATCGAAATGAAACCGTTGCAGTGCCTCTCCAGCTAGCTGCTTGCGGATATTTTTCGCCAGTGTCTGCGCTTCGCGCAGCGCGAATTGCGCGGTAGGCGGGCAGGGCTTCTTGGTCTTGCCATCAATAACTGCGGCGCAGTCGCCGAGCGCCCAGATTCCGGCTCGACCGGGAACCGCGAGCGTATCGTCCACCACCAGAGCGCCGCGTTTGTCTTTGTCCAGCGAAAGCGCTTTTAGCAACGGATTCGGCGCAGTCCCCGCCGTCCACACCAGCGTTTCCGCGCGAATTTCTCCGTCGCTCAAAATGACGACGCCCGCACGTGCGTCTGAAATACGCGTGTTCAAACGAAACACCACCCCACGGGCCGCCATTCTTTCCTGCGCGTAACGTCCGAGCGATTCGCTCAATTCCGGCAATATGTGGTCACGCGAGTGCACCAGCATCACGCTTACTTCGTCGCGGCGCAGCTTGGGATAGTCAGCGAGGATGCCGTGCGCGTAGTCGTTCAACGCCCCTGCAAGTTCCACACCGGCGAATCCGCCGCCCGCGATCACAAACGTGAGGAGCGCTTTGCGAGTGGCGGGGTCGAGTTCACGGTCCGCGCGCTCAAACATTTCAATCACGTGATTACGAATGCGGATGGCATCCAGTAGACTTTTGAAATTGAACGAATATTTCTCCAGGTTGGCCATGCCAAGATAATTGGAAACCGCGCCCAGCGCGAAGACCAGATGATCGTAGGCAATTTCGCCCGCGGACATTCCGTCGCCGCCCGCTGGTCCGCTGGCTAGAAGTACGCGGCGCCCCTCTAGGTCAATTCCCGTCACGCGCCCGCGCACAAACTCCGTGCGGTGCAGCGTGCTGCGTAAAGGCGTGCTGATGTGGCTGGGTTCCAGACTGCTGCCGGCAACTTCCGCGAGCATGGGAGTAAAGAGCAGCGCATTAGTCTCGCTGACCAGCGTAAGAGAAACCTCCGGGTTCGCGCGCAACTCCGCTTCCAGACATTCGGCGGTGCGCATGCCGGCAAAACCGCCACCGAGAATCACGATTCGCGTTTCTATCTGCGGTATAGCCAATTCCGGTTCGGATTCGGGCCCGAGGAAACGAGATGCGAGATCGCTGAACGTCTGGGTGAGCAGGCCGAGCGCGGCGCCATAAATTACCCAGCCGACCAGCGCCGGAAAATGCAAACGCATTTGCTCCGCATCCCACTCCGGCATGCGACTGGAAAACACTGGGACGGCAATAACACTGATGAGTCCCCACAGAGGAACGCCCAGCGCGCCACCAGCCATAACATTGTCAACGTAAGTTTCGCGTGTGGGTTTAAGGCTGGCCGAATACCCGGCCCCAACCAGAATGCCGAGGACAATGCTGAGCAGAGGCTGCCCGACAGTAATGACCAGAGCCGTGCTGGCCAGCGCACCCGCAAGCATACCCAACAAGGTTCGGCGAAAAATTCTGTTCATTACCAAAGCCTCAGAAAATTTGGTGGCCAGAATATAGTTAAATTCGGTGACGGGATCAGTGAGAATTCTCTTCCAGCAAGCCCGAGTATATCTTCACATCATCGCAGTCGGCGACAAAGACAGTAAAACCGTTATCGAGGTACCTTGTAATGGCTGCTGCACAGTCGGAATGAATGCTCAGCGAACGGCCGCGAAAGAGACCGCGATGCAAAAAGCACAAGTAAATTTCGGACGAGAAATTTGTGGCGTCATGGACGTCGCCGAACAGCGCGAGTGGCTGGTTACCAATGGCATCGGCGGCTTCGCTTCCGGCACCGTCAGCGGAAATCTCACGCGGCGCTATCACGGACTATTGATTGCGGCACTCGCTCCGCCTGTCAGTCGCACCCAGCTCGTCGCCCGCCTCGAGGAAACCGCCCGTTACGCCGGGAACGAATCCTCGCTCGCCACCAACCGCTGGGAAAGCGGCGCGGTGGAACCCAAGGGCTATCTCAACATCGATAGCTTCCGCTTGGACGGCACGACTCCCGCCTGGCAATTTGCCGTCGCCTATGCGTT
>JBBRPU010000302.1:0-4620 GCA_038227545.1 Candidatus Acidiferrales bacterium | reverse complement strand
TCGCAGTAGCTTTCTCCACCCTGGCCGGACCCGGCATCCGCAAAGACAAAGGGGCTTCGAACAACGGGCCGAACGATCCGTTCGCGACTTGCGTAACGGAAGCTGGCAATTGTGCCAATTTCACCTCCGCTGCGGTGAGAACCGTGGACGGCGTACCGGTGTTCAATTTCGTGCAGAACCTCGGCGATGGCACGCCGGCGTTGATTTTCGATGTTTTTCAAATCCCGGGCACCATCGTGCCGGGATCGCAGGTTTCCTTCGGCTTTAACTCTCTCACCGGAAACTATGGCGCGTTTGCGTGCGACAACGGGAACCTGGGCACGGGTTTGTCCAGCACCGGAAATGCTATGGTGGGTCCGTGCACGGCGGGGGCAACCGACGCGCTCGCTTCTTTCCTGACGGAAACCGATAACGGGAACGTTGCGACGTTCACGTTCAAAGGTGGCGCTGGTTTCCCGTCATCCTGGACCTTCTACACTGATAAGAACAATTTGGCCAGTATCACGGTGGGCGGTGGCACCACTTCCACACCGGAGCCCAGTTCGCTGTTATTGCTTTTGGCCGGAGCGCTGGTGGTGGGTTTCGCGATCACCAAAGCCAATCGTTAATTACTTTCGCAGATGCGTGGTGAAACCGGGCGGAGGTAGAAGTGCGCTGGCCCTCGTCGCTCAAAATTGAGCAGTCTGATCAGCATTCCAAAAATCCTAATCTGAAGTGACGTATCGCTTCGTCTGGAAATAGTGACCCGGCTCGTCAGCGTTTTTCCTTCCCTGTGGGCCGGTGTGATTCTTGTTGGCAAATTGCCGAGACATCACCATACTTCCAGCCGCCTGTTAAATTGTTGAGGCTCAGGAGAGCGGCTTGAAAGCTTCCATGATTCGCGCGGTGTTGACCGACGCGCACTTCTGGGTACCGCTAGTGGTATTGATGCTGGGCTCGTGGTTGCTTGTGATTTTCGCGGTCAACCGTTGAGCGCGCGGTCCGGGGTCACGCGCCTCTCCAGCCATTCTCTGCACCAGCTCGGTGTGATTTGCGGACTTGGTGCCGGCGCCTGGCTGGGGGCGGCCGAAGCTCCCACAAAACTCGTCACCGTTGGATATTCGCCCTTCCTGATTTCGCTGGGCATGGTTGCCGGCGTTTTCGTGGCGCGCTGGACGCTGCCGATGATGTTGAAGGGCACGAATTACATCTGGATGGACTTGCGCGAAAAGCCGCACCTGATGGTGTGGGCCATCCTCGCAGGAATGCTGTGGGCCGTAGCGAACACGCTGACCGTTTTTGCGATTCGCAATGTGGGCCTGTCCATTGCGTTCCCGCTTTGGAATTCCAACAGTCTGGTGGGAATTTTCTGGGGTTGGCTGCTGTTCAACGAACTGCGCGGCGCGGGCGCAAAACAATGGCTTAAAGTTTTGGGTGGCACCACGTCGCTGGTGATCGGCGCGTGCATGTTGGCGTATGCCACTTCCCATCAAGCCGGTGGGGGCTCGACGCGCTCCACGGTTGGAATTCTTGCGGCCATTTGCGCTGGCGCGCTGTGGGGCACCATGTACATCCCCTATCGCAAGGCGTACATCAGCGGCATGAATCCGCTTTCCTTCGTAACCGTTTTCACTGTCGGTGAGCTAGGCACCACGCTTTTGATGGCGCTGATTTTTCAGGGCGGCGCGCAAAAACTCGTCGCCGATTTGAGCGCGGCGAAACCCGCGATGTTCTGGCTGTTCCTGGGAGGATTCTGCTGGGTGATCGGCGATCTGTTCCAGCAGTACGCGGCGAAATATATCGGCATCGGCCGGGGCATTCCGCTTTCCAACACGAATCAGCTTTGGGGACTGGCCTGGGGCGCTTTGGTTTTCGGGGAATTGGCTGGCTTGAGCCCGGCGGCGCGGTGGATGGTGATCTCCGGATCGGTCATCATGATTTTCGGCGCGACAGCGATAAGTTTTGCGGAAGCTCCGGCTTCCGAGCAGGCTTCCTGGAAAAAAGCGATGGAGCGCGAGTGCACGCGCTATGAACTGCAGCCCGACCGCGTATCAGCCATTCTGCAGGGCGACGATCCATTTTCAAGGGAGATCACCAAGCGGAATTGGTGGGAATTTTTGGTCGCGGCCGGCGCGCTGGGACTTTTTGTTTGGCTGGGCTTCGCCGCCAAACGTCAACCCATTTCGTTTAATGTTACATGGATGATTATTTTGAGTGCCGCCACGCTGGGACTTCTGGCAATTTCGGGCGGCCTACTGTGGAAACGCACGCGCTTCTCTTAGAGAGCAACGCTGTCGCACAAAGCGTCTGGAGAAGATTTGTTCATGTTCAACAGGCCATCTTATTCATCTCGCTCCAGCAGAATGGTGACAACGGGCGCCCTGATCGCGATCGGCGTAGCGGCCATTGCCGCGGCCTAACCGCCCTTTGGAAAGAAGACGCGGTTTTCTGAAGATCCGATCATCTCCTCGCGGTGATGGATGGGAATCCGCTGGCACCTTCAATCCGTCGGTGGTGAAGAAAGACGGAAAGTTTGTAAGGCTGTACCGCGCGCAGGATCGCAAAGGGACGTCCTCACTGGGCTATGCAACCAGCGATGATGGAATTCATTTCACTCGCCGAGCGCAACCGGTATTGACGGCAGAAGCTCCCTATGAAAAAGGCGGCGGCGTGGAAGATCCGCGCCTGCAGAAATTTAGCGATACTTATTATGTGTCGGCGTGGCTACCGCGACGGTGCGGTAGCCCAGTTAGTGATTCGTTGCGTTACTGCATCGAATCCCGCTTAGTTGGCGGTGGCTTTCGCCGCCTCGTTCGCCTTGCGAGATTCCGTCGCGTCATAGCTTTCGCCATAAATGGACGGCACCTTCGCACCCATCGGGCGGAGATAGGTAGAGAGCTGCCCGCGATGGTGAATGCTGTGGAATAAATTAAATTGCACGTAGCCCACGGCCGGGAGCTGGAACATGGCGCGAAAATCGATAATCTTCACGAGTTGTTCGCCGGTCAATTTGGACAGCCGCGTCAAATCCGCCTCAAAGTTTTTGGCATACAAGGCGGCGATCGCCGCGGAATCTTTCACGTCATCTGGGCGGTGATTGGGAGTGAAATCAAAAGCGCCCGCCGCGATGCCATTCAGAAAACGGTGCTCGGCGGCCACGATGTGCCAGGCCAACTCCAACGCGGTTTTCGAAACGGAGTCAGGACGGTAATCCCCTTTGTCGAGCGGAATAGCTTCGATAATCTGCCTGGTGATGCGATGCTCATTTTTCAACGCGGGGAGGGAAAAGTTGTTGAAAAATACGATAGCTTCTTGTGGCTGTAACGCTTCCATAGGTGCCTCCAATCAAGCATCATACCCCTCCCGACTTGTCGTAAGCTAATACGCCATGAAATTTGAGCTTGCCACATCCAAGGCTTTCGGGCGCGGATCCATTTTGGCGCTCGCCACGCATGTTCTGTTCATCGCGACAGGCAATTGGGTGCCTCCTGCGACGCAGGCGTTGAAGACCGTCGAAAGGGTGGATTTGTCGCGCTACGTGGGGCAATGGTACGAAATCGCGCGGTATCCGAATCGTTTCGAACGCGATTGCGCAGCGGATGTGACGGCTACGTATGGCAAGCGTCCGGACGAGAAGATTCAGGTTATAAATGCCTGCCGAAAAAGCGATGGCAGCTCGAAGACGGTGCGGGGAAATGCCAAGGTCGTGGATACGCAGACTAACGCGAAACTGAAGGTCACTTTTTTCTGGCCGTTCTACGGCGATTATTGGGTAATTGTTCTCGACTCCAATTACACATACGCTGTCGTGGGTGAGCCGGGGAGAAAATATCTATGGATACTGAGTCGCACACCAGCTTTGGACGAGGCCACGTACCGGAAAATTCTCGATCAGATTGCGGCGGCAGGTTATGACGCTGGAAAATTGGTGAAGACACCGCAGAAGCCGTGACGAAACGTCCGCTCACCTTTGCCTTCTGCGGAGAGAGCTCGCGAATCAGGTGAACACGATGAATAGAACGCGTCCGGCCATGTATTTTTTGATTTTCGTATTACTGTTTGCGCCAAAAATTGCGCGGGCGCAAACGGCGCCCACGTTTGTCGGCGTGCGAACCTTCTTGAGCGCTCCGTATCAGCCCGATCTCGACAAGCTGCACGCCGACTTCGCGGTGCTCGGGGTGCCGTTCGATGAAGGCACCTGGGGGCAGCCTGGCGAGCGCTACGGCCCGCGCGATATGCGCGAAAATTCGCAGGAGTATGCGCACGATTTGACGGAGGGTTTTTATTACATAGACGGCGATCGCACCGTTCTTAAAGGCAAACAGTGGGCGGACGTCGGTGATGTGGTCATCTATCCGACGGTTGCGCTGGAAACCAACACGAAAATCACCGAAGCGGTGAAGAAGATCCTGGCGAAAAAAGCTTTTCCGATTATTTTAGGCGGAGATCACAGCATCACCTTCCCAGTGATCCGCGCTTACGATATTCCGCTCACGGTGGTGCACATTGACGCGCATCTGGATACTTGGACGGGCGCGAAAGGCAATCTCGATCACGCTTCGTGGGTATTGCGCGTAGCAAAACTTCCGACGGTGAAGCACATTTCGCAGATGGGTATGCGCGGCATCGCCAACGATCAGG
>JBBRPU010000301.1:0-4630 GCA_038227545.1 Candidatus Acidiferrales bacterium | reverse complement strand
GCGCTTCGCGGCCGCTTTTGGCGAATAGCAGCGAATACGGGCCGCCTTCCAACGCATGCTCCACCAGCTTGCGGTACACGGGCGAATCGTCCACCACCAATACCTGCAAATCCGGGGAAGGGACCGCATCCGTCATAGACAACTCGCGCTCTATTAGTTCGGGCCTGGCCATTCACGTCCGACCTTCTCGTCGAGGGAAACCGTGCGTTTATTTTAACAGCGCGGCCAAGGCTATATGCTGCGAGTCCGTTTCCTGTGCGAAATGGTAAAGGGAGTATTAACTTTGTAACGATGCGCAACGGGGCTACTTTGAGGTTGCGAATACAGCCCAGCACTGCGAAAACGAAGAGACAAAAGGCAATCCGCTCAATCAGATGTACTTAGCCGGCGGCTTGGACTTTGGCGAGCAGCTCGACAAACTTCTGCTTTCGTTCCGTCTGGTCGTGTCCGCCCTCGGCCTCGGCCAGCTGCGTGATGTTCATGGAGCAGAACTTCGGTCCACACATGGAGCAGAACTTGGCGTCCTTGTAAAAATCGTCAGGCAGGGATTCGTCGTGCATCGCGCGAGCCGTCTCCGGGTCCAGCGAAAGCTCGAATTGCTTGTTCCAGTCAAACAGAAACCTCGCGTAACTGAGCGCATCATCGCGGTCTCGCGCTCCTGGGCGGTGCCGGGCGACATCCGCTGCATGGGCGGCAATCTTGTAAGCGATCACTCCCTGCTTCACATCTTCCGGATTCGGCAGTCCCAAGTGCTCCTTGGGCGTAACGTAGCAAAGCATGGACGCGCCATGCCACCCGATCATCGCCGCGCCAATCGCGCTGGTGATGTGGTCGTAGCCCGGAGCGATATCTATGACCAGCGGCCCGAGAGTATAGAAGGGGGCCTCGTGGCACCACTCCATCTCCTTGTCCACCTGCTCCTTGATCTTGTCCAGCGGCACGTGGCCCGGACCTTCGATCATCACCTGGACATCGTGCTCCCAGGCCTTGGTGGTCAGCTCTCCCAGCACCTTCAACTCCGCAAATTGCGCTTCGTCGCTGGCGTCCGCTATGCACCCTGGGCGCAGTCCGTCTCCAAACGAAAAACTCACATCGTGCTTCTTGAAAATTTTGCAGATGTCTTCGATGTTCTCGTAAAGGAAGTTCTGCTTCTTATGGTGCTCCATCCAATGCGCCATCAGGGAGCCGCCGCGGCTCACAATTCCTGTGATTCTCTTGCGCACCAACGGCACGTGCTCGCGCAATACTCCGGCGTGGATGGTCATGTAGTCCACCCCCTGCTCCGCTTGTTCCTCGATGACTTCCAGCATCAAGCCCAGGGTCAAATCCTCCGGGCGGCGCACGCGTGAAATCGCTTCGTAAACCGGAACGGTTCCCACCGGTACGGGAGAAGCATCAATGATGGCTTTGCGGATCGTGGGAATGTCGCCACCGGTGGAAAGATCCATGATGGTGTCGGCGCCGTAGTGCACCGCGTGATGCAGTTTCTTCAATTCCTCAGCGATGTCGGATGTGGTCGCGGAATTGCCGATATTCGCATTGATCTTGCACTTGGTGGCGATACCGATGCCCATCGGCTCCAGGTTGCGGTGGTTTACGTTGGCGGGAATGATCAACCGGCCGCGCGCGATTTCGCTGCGCACCAGTTCGGGCTCCACCTTTTCGCGTCCGGCGACGAAGCGCATCTCTTCAGTGACCACGCCCTGCCGCGCAAAGTGCATCTGCGACATGTTGCGATTGCCGTTGGCACCGGCCTGGTCGGTCTCGCGCTTTTCAATCCATTTGTCCCGAAATGCCATAACGCCCCCTGAGCAACACGCACCAACATCCGCGATTTGCGGGTGAATAAGAAGTATCGCACTGCCATCAGGGTGTCGCAACCTGACGGCGCGCGGTCAGATTACGTCCACAATTTACTGTTGAGGCGAGGTTGAAAATCGTTTCCTGCGCACTGCCATCGCTAAATATCTTCGTCGTCCTCGGCCGCGGCACGAAGTGAGGTGGTCTTATGCGTGATTCTGACGCTGTGCGCGCGCATGCCCGCCACAATCGCGCGGCGCATTTCCGGCGGCAACATTTCCGGCGCAAATACTCCCGAAAGCTCGCGCGGGAAAAATTTGATGAAGAGCGCCGCCACGTGCGCGGTCGCGTAAGCCACCGGAGTCGTGAATCTACCCTGCTGGCGTATCTGGTAAAGGGTCGGGAAGGAACAATCTGTTCGCAACAACAGGCGTGAGTCTTCTTTCCTGCCCTTGCCGCGCTTGATCCCGGTCACCAGGACAGATGCCGCGAAGCGCGCGTTCTGCAACACCCCTTGCCGAATCAACTTCGCGATCATGCGGGGAGAAGAGGTCTGCGGAAAGTTTTTCTTCTGCATCCCGCGCGATTTCGACAGCTTGCCCTGCTTGTACCAGCGGCGCAGCCGGTCAAATTCATTGCCGCCGATCTTCACATCCATGTTTCGCATGGGGAGGTAATACGGCAGCGTGGCGACTTCGTCCTGCGCGGCCAGGACCACGTTGGCGTTTCCAATGGGTTCCGGAAAGCGGAATTTCTCCAGCTCCGCGAAGCGCTTCTCCATCAGGAATTTTCCATTGCGATACACACGTGGACTGGAAATCGCTTCATCGAAAGAAACTTCCGGAGACCATTGCGAGATAGGATCGGCGCTTTCCGTGCTTTCATACAAACGAATCTGCACGGCTTCCACTTCATCGAGCGCTTCTGCGGCCCGCTTCACCAAAAGGTTGGTAAGTCCAGGGGCTGCGCCAGTATTGATGAGCGCTACTCGTTTTTTCTTTTCGAATCTTTTCGCGTAGGCAAATTGTTCCGACTTGAAGGGATTGCGCGAAAGGTGCGAGCTCAAATCCACGTAATGAGCACGGAGCCGCAGCGCCGCGCGCATGACGATTTGGTTGAAAACAGACGCCGAGGCATTGACGATGAGCTGGCAGCCGCGCCCGGCGCGCACAATTCCCAGCAGATTACGCGCGTTCACTTCCGTTACCGCGATGGTGCTTTTCTTACCCAGAAAACGCCTGGCGCGTTCGGGATCGCGATCACCGCACCAGACGTCGTGTCCTTGGCGCTGCAGCAATTCCGCGAGGAGAGAACCCGTCGCACCGGCTCCCAGGATGAATATCCGCATGGTGTGGCCAAAACTCTATCACACCGTAATTGACTCGCGCCGCCGGGGCGTTGCCACCTGTTGCCCACAGGACTACACTATAGCGGTAACTCCGATCCCTGCCGCCTCCCTGGAGAGAAATCCAGTGGAGTCAGGGACGATGCCTGCCGTTACAAGGCTCAGGGTCCAGGTGGAAACGCCTGCGCCTCCCGGTATTTGGAAAGGAGCTCCTGTCCGAAATTGTTTCGGACGGCGCCCGATTCCATTTACCGGATCGGGTTTTTTCTTTTTCAGGCATGCGATTTTGCGGCGACTCATTCGAAATTCAGAAATCATGGCGCTACACGACAAATTCGGACGACAGATCACCGACCTGCGCATCTCGGTAACCGACCGCTGCAATTTCCGTTGCGTCTACTGCCGCTCGGCTGATCCGGAAAATTATCGCGAACACGACGAAATTCTCTCCTGGCCGGAGCTGCATCGACTCGCGGGCATCTTTAAGAATCTCGGAATCCGCAAGATGCGCGTCACCGGCGGCGAACCCCTGGTTCGCCCCGGCGTGGAAGAATTCATTGCGCATCTACGCGCGCTCGGCGTGGAAGATATTTCCATGACCACCAACGGCCACCAGCTCGCCGATCGCTTCCAGTGCTTGATTACTGCCGGCCTGCATCGCATCAACATCAGCCTCGACTCCCTCGATCCCGCAAAATTCGAACGCATTACCCGCACCAAATCCTTCGCATCGGTGATGCGCGGCATTGACGCCGTTCAGAATTCCGCCATCGCGCCAGCAAAAGTAAACGCCGTTCTTGTGCGCGGCATCAATGACGACGAGGTGGAAGACTTTGCGGCCTTCGCGCGCGAGCGTGGAGTGATCATGCGCTTCATCGAATTCATGCCCCTGGATGCCGACCGCCATTGGACCCGCGATGTGGTCGTTTCCGCAGCAGAAATTTATGGCCGCATCCATGCTCGCTGGCCGTTGGAACAAATCCCTCATCACGACAGCGAAACTGCGCGCAAATATCGCTTCGCCGACGGCGCGCCTGGGGAAATTGGATTGATCGCTCCAGTAACCCAACCGTTTTGCGGCCATTGTTCACGCATCCGTCTAACCGCCGACGGAAAAATCAGAACCTGTCTCTTCAGCAAAGACGATCATGATCTCCGCTCGTTGCTGCGGGAAGGCGCGTGCGACGAAGATCTGGAAATATTTATCAGATCTGTGGTCATGGAAAAGGAAGCGAGTCATCACATCAACGACGACGGTTTTCGACCACCGTCGCGAACCATGGTCTTTATCGGCGGTTAAAGCCGGACCGTAAAGTTTCTTCCTCGACCGCCATTGTCGTTTGCGATAGCATCGCGCGAGTGATTTCTTTGGTTGCACAGTTTCGTCCCATTACCGCATCACACTTACCAGTAGCAGCGCGAATGCTCGACAAGCCCGATACGCCGGACTAGAAGGTTGCATGCCAGACGAAGAAGACGAGAAGG
>JBBRPU010000300.1:0-4635 GCA_038227545.1 Candidatus Acidiferrales bacterium | reverse complement strand
CCGCGCGCGCCGTAGCGAATGGAAATATGCCCGGAAGCCAGGTTCACAATTGCGGATGGAATAAAAAACGGGGAGATGCGGCCCGGGCCGCCATTCATCAACTTGGTGTGCTCGCGCTCGATGATGTCGAACCCGCCGATGCCCGACGAAACGTACACGCCTACTTCATCGAGATCCGAGTTCTCAGGTTTCCATGCGGACATCTTGATTGCAAAATCCGCGCCCGCCAGGGCCACCTGAATGAAGCGGCCCATCTTCTTCAATTCTTTTTTCTCGATCCACCGGAAGGGATCGAAATTTTTAATCTCGCCGCCAATTTTGCAATCAAATCCTGTGGTGTCAAAAAGCGTGATGGGGCCGATACCGCTTTGCCCGGCCACGAGGTTCGACCAACTTTCCTCGGTTCCGATGCCCAGCGCGCAGACCAATCCGACGCCCGTCACAACTACGCGGCGAGTCAACTTTTTGGCGCTCCCTGTTGAGGTGATGAGGCCGTGACTTACTTTCCCTTGGAGTGCTTGTCTATGTATTCGACCGCGTCTTTTACGGTGGTCATTTTTTCGGCGTCTTCGTCGGGCACTTCGATGCCAAAACTTTCTTCAAAGGCCATGACCAGTTCGACCTGGTCCAGCGAATCCGCTCCCAGATCATCCACGAAGGACGCTGTGGGCGTCACTTCCGCTTCGTCCACGCCGAGCTGTTCCACGATAATTTGCTTTACGCGTTCTTCCACACTGGCCATTCCTATATCCTCCGCGATCTGCAATCGCTTGGTTTGCCCCTGTCACCGTCAGGCTCAAGGTCGTTCTGTAAAGTATTCTTCGTTCCGTCGGGCGTAAAGTGCCAGCGTACCGCTGAAGTTCGATGGCGCCAGTAACCCGTTCATTCTAGTCACCGCATCCGACAAGGTCAACTTTAACGGCTGTGGCGGGCTGTGCGTGCACGCATCAAGCCAGGTACATTCCCCCATTCACGTCGAGGACGTGGCCGGTGATGTACGCGGCTTCGTCGCTGGCGAGAAATACGATGGCCGCGGCAACATCCCGCGCCGCTCCCAACCGTCCCAGCGGAATGCGCCCCTTCAAATCTTCCTTCACCTTGTCGGGCAGGACATTGGTCATAGGCGTTTCGATAAAACCCGGGGCGACGGCGTTCACGGTGATATTGCGCGAAGCAAGTTCCATGGCGATGGCTTTGGTCAGGCCGATCAATCCAGCTTTGGCCGCGACATAATTGGCCTGGCCGGCATTGCCCATCTGCGCCACCACCGAAGCCACGTTGATAATTCGCCCGGCGCGCGCGCGCATCATGGTGCCCAGCGCTTGCTGGATGCACAGATGGGCGCCCGTTAAATTTGTGCGGATGACCGCGTCCCAGTCGTCCGGCTTCATGCGCACGGCCAGCCCGTCGCGCGTAATCGCGGCGTTGTTGACCAGAATATCCAGCCGCCCGAATTTTTCGATGACCTGTTTGAAGCCGGCTTTCACCTGCTCGGCGTTGGCCACGTCCATCTTCACGGCCAGAGCTTCGCCACCCGTTGCGGTAATTTCGCTCACGAGCAGCGCGAGCTTTTCTTCCGTGCGCGCCGCCACCGCCACTTTCGCGCCGGCAAGCACCAGCGCATGCGCGGTGTCCCAGCCAATTCCCTGGGACGCGCCGGTAACCAACGCGACTTTATTTTTTAAGCTGAACATCTACAGAACCGTCCCCTGAGTTACACCAAAATACTTTTTGTTTTTTTACGCCGCGTCCGAGCGCGCCCCGGCGATTTTTTCTACCGTTTTCGCCAGGCTGGCCTGGTCTTCCACGTTCAGCGCCGCCACGGAGCGCTCGATCTGCCGCAACAAGCCGGTCAACACTTTGCCTGGGCCAACTTCTACAAAAGTGTTCACGCCTTCTTCAATCAGCAAGCGCACGGACTCTTCCCAGCGCACCGCGGTGGAAACCTGCCGGACGAGCGCTTCGCGGGCCTGCTCGCCGGTTTCGATGGTGTCGGCGTCCACGTTGGTCACTAGCGGCACGCGCAGCGTGCCGAAATGCACTTTTTCCAGATCTTTCGCCAGTTTTTCCTGCGCGGGCATCATCAGCGCGGAATGGAACGGCGCGGAGACCGCAAGAATCGTGGCGCGTTTGGCGCCCGCCTGCGAAGCCAGCTCCACCGCGCGCTTGATGGCATCGTGCTCGCCGGAGATGACGGTTTGGTCCGGCGAATTCAAATTCGCGGGTGCGCAAATTTCTCCATCCGCCGCGCGCTTGCAAACATCCACCACGACTGCGGGCGAAAGCCCCATGATCGCGGCCATCGCGCCCTTTCCAGCGGGCACCGCGTCCTGCATATATTTTCCGCGCTTGTGTACCAGCTTCACGGCGTCGGCAAATTTCAACGCGCCGCTAGCGACCAACGCTGAATATTCGCCCAGGCTGTGGCCCGCGACAAAGTCGGGAACCAGTCCCTTTTCTTCCAGGACGCGATACGTGGCCACCGAGCAGGTAAGAATTGCCGGTTGGGTATTGGCCGTGAGCTTCAGTTCCTCTTCCGAACCCTCAAAACACATTTTCGAGATGGAAAATCCCAGGGCCTTGTCGGCTTCATCAAAAACCGCTTTCGCGGTTGGATAAGCCTCCGCCAACTCTTTGCCCATGCCTGGATACTGTGACGCCTGCCCTGGAAACACGAATGCTACTTTGCCCATTTTATCTTCCTGTCTGGTGTGGTCTTTCCTGGCGCGGTTAAGCGCGAGCGCCGGCGCGGTCTGGGTGTATCGCGGCGGCGGAAAGCTCTTGTTCGATTTTGTCGTTCATTTGCGCACGCGCCAGACCGGCGGCGACGCGAATAGCGTTCTTGAAAGCTTTGGCATTGGAGCGCCCGTGGGCAATCACGCAAACTCCGCGCACGCCCAGCAACGGCGCGCCGCCATATTCCGTGTAGTCAATGGTCTTCTTCAAACCCTTCAGCGCTCCACG
The DNA here is from genome assembly GCA_038227545.1 of Candidatus Acidiferrales bacterium. Taxonomy (GTDB): domain Bacteria; phylum Acidobacteriota; class Terriglobia; order Acidiferrales; family UBA7541; genus Acidiferrum. The sequence continues at coordinate 1,671 of JBBRPU010000300.1, read as the reverse complement.
CGAAAAAAGAAAACCCACCTGCGAAGCCAGCGAGCTTTGAATGCTCTTTTTCAACAGTCCAAAAATCTCCAGCGCCAGCCCTTCGCAAATCTTCAGCGCGATGTTTCCGATGAAGCCGTCGCAAACGATGACGTCTACAACTCCTGAAAACAGATCGCCGCCCTCGACATTGCCGACAAAGTGCACCGGACTTTTTTTCAGGCGCGTGTACACCTCGCGCGTCAGCTCGTTGCCTTTGATTTCTTCCTCGCCCACGGAAAGCAAGCCCACGCGCGGCCGGCGATTACCAAAGGTCGCACGGTAATACATCTCGCCCATCACCGCGAACTGCACGAGGTGCTCGGGCTTGGAATCCACGTTGGCGCCCACGTCCAGCAGCACCGAAATGCCGCCTTTGGCATTGGGAAAAGGAGCCGCTAGCGCCACGCGATCCACGGACTCCAGCGTGCCGAGCAAAAATCGCGCGACGGTCATGACCGCGCCGGTGTTTCCCGCGCTTACCAGGCCGTCGGCCTTGGCTTCGCGGACAAGGCGCGCCGCGACGTGCACGGAGCTGTCTTTCTTCCTACGAAACGCCTGCGCCGGGTGATCGGCCATGGTGATCACTTCGCTCGCGCCCACCACTTCGATCGTCAAACCTTCGGTGGAGTGCTTGGCCAGTTCGGCGCGAAGAGCATGCGCGTTTCCCACCAGCAGGATGCGCACACCGTGCTCGCGTGCGGCTAGCACACTGCCTTCCACCTCGGGGCGGGGCGCGTGGTCTCCGCCCATGGCGTCAACAGCGATGGTGATCATTGGATTTTCGTCGGCAGACTAAGGGAAGACGGAGCTACGCCGATTCTTGCGCGGCTTTTCCTTTGTAGTGGCCGCAGCTAGGGCAGACCTGGTGCGGCTGCTTCATTTCGTGGCAATTCGGACACTTGCCCATGGCCGGCTTTTTCAAGAAATCGTGAGCACGCCGCGTGCTGGTGCGCCGCTTGGAATGCCGGCGTTTAGGGTTAGGCATAGCACTACTCCTTATTCCGCGCGCTGGCGGAGTTCAAATCGGGCTGCTACGCCCGGAATTATTGTTTTTTCAGCCAGTCCTGCTTGAGGCGCGCAAGCGGAGCCAATCGTGAATCCGTCGCGTGAGTCTCACACCGGCACTCTTCATGGTTCAGGTTTGCGCCGCAATTGGGGCACAATCCGCGGCAGTCGCTCTGGCAGATTACTTTCAGCGGCAGCGCCAGCAGCACCTGCTCTTTCACCACGTCGGCCAGGAAGAGTCCTTCGCCCTGGAAAAAGCCAATTTCGGTATCGTCGTCCTTAAGCTGGTCTTCTTTGGGCTTGCCATCTTTCGGCAGCGGCGCATAGAACAGGTCGAAAGATCGGTTCACTTCCTCGACCACCGGCTCCAGGCAGCGCGCGCATTGCAGCTCGATTTTGGTGTCGAGCTGGCCTTCGACGCGAATCTGGCCTTCGAGCAGCTCGGCAGTGGCGGTCACTTCCAAGGGGTCTAGCTGCTTGATCTCCGAGGAGTGAAAATCCACGCTTCCGGGCGCATAGGTCTTCCGGATGCGCAGCTTGCGAACGGCAAGGTCCTTGACGTCCAGGAACATCGCTTCAGCGCCTCCGCGCGTGGGTTCATGCTTTATCATTATTGATTCGCGGGGCGAGCAAGTCAAGGAATGG
>JBBRPU010000299.1:0-4635 GCA_038227545.1 Candidatus Acidiferrales bacterium | reverse complement strand
GCGCTGCACGGCACCGGCACGGAAACTTTCGAAGCCATAGATATGTTGAGCAAGATTGACACCAGCAAGCTGCCGCCCGAAAACGGCGCGCAATATCCCACCAGCCGCCTGGGACAAAATATGCAGCAGATAGGCCAGCTTCTGAAGGCCAAGGTGGGCGTGGAAGTTTTGTTCGTTGATTGCGGAGGCTGGGACAATCACGTGAACGAAGGCGGCGTACAGGGCCAGCTTTCAAATTTGCTGAAAGATCTGGGCCAATCGCTTGCGGCGTTTCACCAGGACATGGGCGAGCGCATGCAAGACATCGTGGTCGTTACCATGAGCGAGTTCGGGCGTACCGCGAAAGAAAACGGCAATCGCGGCACCGACCACGGTCACGCCAATTGCATGTTCGTGATGGGCGGGGAAGTGCAAGGCGGAAAAGTTTACGGCAAATGGCCCGGACTCGGTGATCACCAGCTCAATGAAGGACGCGACCTGGCGCTGACCACCGATTTTCGTTATGTACTGGGCGAAACGCTGACGCGGCACATCGGCGTAAAAGATTTGGCTACGGTATTTCCCGGATTCGACAACAATGCGCGCCGTTTCCCCGGATTGATCCGAACCTGAGAAGGTTAAATTTTGAAATGGGTGCTGGCAAATCCCTCTTCAGATTCCGGCGTACCAAGCGTAGCTTCCGCCGCTGAAATCTTTTAGATTGTCGGTGACCAGCAGGCGGGTGATGAATTTCACGCTCTTGTATCCCACTTGTCGCGGGACGCGCATCCGCAGCGGCCCGCCGTTGCCCACCGGAAGTTCACCTCCATTCATGCCATAGGCGAGGAAAGTCTGCGGGTGCAGCGCATCCGCCATATCTATGCTGTCCGACCAGTTGGGATCAACTGAGAAATAGACCACGTATTTGGCTTGCGGACGGACGCCCACTGCGCCGAGTACGTGCGAGAGCGGCACGCCGGTCCATTCGGCGATGTACGACCAACCCTCTTCACACTGCAACATGGTGACCTGGCTGCGGGATGGATAACTCTTCAGTTGCGCCAGCGAGAACGAGGCGGGCTGGTCCACCAAGCCGTCTACGGCCAGGCGCCAGTCCGCGAACCCTCCGGCCTGCAGACGCTTGAATTCGTCAGTCAAGGGCGGCATTTCGTTCGCGAGCGGAGGATTGGAAATTTTGCTGCGGGGAAATTCGCGCGCTAACGAATGCCTGGTAAGTAGCCGTTGGGAAGCATACGTCAGCGTCTCGCCGGGCCCATAAATTCCGCCGTGATCGGGCGGGATGAGTCCGTACCTTCCTGCAAGGCGCGCGGCCACGCCGAGACCCGCTACTCCAGCGGTGGCCGCCAGCCCGCCAAGAATCAGCTTGCGGCGTGAGGGATCGTTCATGAGGCCTCCGTCGGTCTGTCGGCCCGGCCGGTGATCATTGCGCGCATGCGGCCCCGGAAGCCGGCAAACCACACCATCACGACGTGCACGAGCACAAACAGCAGAAGAAAAAGTGAGACAAAAAAGTGTATGGTGCGCGCCGATTGCTGGCCGCCCAATAAATTTACGGTTAGCGGAAATGCGGACACGAATGACGGGGACATGGCCAGGCCGGTCCAGATTACCAGCGGGAACAACACAAATATGACGAACAGGTACGTGAGCCGCTGCAGCAGGTTGTAGGACCACGCCTCTTGCTCGCTGGGGCGCTCGAACCGTAAATGGCTAGCGATGGTGGTCGAGAAGGATCTCCACGAAAGGTCGGCCCTCTCAGGCAGCAAGTTTTTTTGGAAATGTCCCGTGGATAAAATAGAAACGGTGTACAGCAGGCCGGTCAAAATCGCCAGCCACGCAGCTTGAAAGTGCAGGTAGCGGCTCCAGCCGTTCTGATCGGGCAGAACATATCCGTAGCCCGTCGGCACGAGGGCCCGCGAAGAGGGGATGGGCAGCTGGAATAACGGTTTGGTCAAAACGTTGCCGGTTTCGCCCCAATAAAAGCGTGGATGCGAGATCAGGATTTCGATTCCACTGACCAGGAGCGCAAAAAAACTCAGCGCCGTGAGCCAATGCGTTACGCGAACCAGCGGAGAGTGGCGCGCTGTAACCGCCGTGACCGGTGCGGCCGAGACCCCGGGTGTCAGCCCGGATCCCAGGGGCAACTGAACGGATGAAAGTTTTCCCATTCTAAGTCCTGCCTAGAACTGCGGTGGCTTCCCGGAAAGAAGTGATCCTATCACCTTATAAAATTGATGTGGGTGCGCATTGTATTCGGAGACCTGGAGCCGGCAATTTCGACTGAGTCATTTGAACATTACACGTCGGCGGCGCTGGTTTTCAGCCGCGAATTAAAAAAGGCCATTCGAATTGCGAATGGCCTTTTTTTTGAAATGGCTGCAGGCGTCAGGCTTCCTGGCGAATGCGCATGCCGTAGAAGGAGCGGTACACGAAGAAGAAAGATACGGCGAAGAACGCCGCGGCCAACGCGTGGGTCACGTTCGAACCCTGCGTGTCGGTCAGGCGTACCGCCAACTCCACGGCCAGCAGGCCGAAGAGCGTGGTGAATTTAATCACCGGGTTCAAGGCCACGGAAGAAGTGTCTTTGAAAGGATCGCCGACGGTGTCGCCCACTACGGTGGCGTCATGCAGCGGCGTGCCTTTCTGCTTCATTTCCACTTCGACGATTTTCTTGGCGTTGTCCCATGCGCCGCCGGCGTTGGCCATGAAGATGGCTTGATACAGGCCGAAGATGGCGATGCTGAAGAGGTAGCCGATGAAAAAGAACGGCTCCACGAAGGCGAAAGAGAGCGTCGCAAAAAATACCGCGATGAAAATGTTAAGCATGCCTTTTTGCGCGTACTTGGTGCAGATCTCCACAACTTTTTTACTGTCGGCGATGCTCGCGGCTTTGGCTTCTTCCAGGTGGATGTGCGCTTTGATGAACTCTACCGCGCGATAAGCGCCGGTGGTCACCGCTTGCGTGGATGCGCCAGTGAACCAGTAAATCATGGCGCCGCCGGTAATCAGGCCTAACACGAAAGGCGCGTGCAGCAGCGAGAGTTTGTTGACGTTGGCGGTCAGCCCGTGAGTCAGCGCCATGATGATGGAAAAAATCATGGTGGTCGCGCCGACAACCGCGGTGCCGATCAGTACCGGCTTGGCGGTGGCTTTGAAAGTGTTGCCGGCGCCGTCGTTGGCTTCCAGCATGTCCTTGGCGCGTTCGAAGTTCACGTCAATTTTGTAGTCGCGCAGCAATTCCTGCTTGATGCCTGGTATTTGTTCGATTAGCGAAAGCTCATAAACGGATTGCGCGTTGTCGGTGACCGGGCCGTAGGAATCTACGGCGATCGTTACGGGACCCATGCCGAGAAAGCCGAAGGCCACCAGGCCAAAAGCGAAGACTGGCGCGGCGATCATGAAGGTCGCCAGGCCCATTTCGCTGATCAGATAGCCGAGCGACATGAGCACCACCATCGCCAGTCCGATGTAGTACGCCGAGAAATTTCCGGCGACGAAGCCGGAGAGAATCCCGAGCGACGCGCCGCCTTCCTGCGCAGAGCTGACCACTTCTCTAACATGCCGCGATTCCGTGGAAGTGAATACCTTCACCAGCTCCGGGATAATCGCACCGGCCAAAGTGCCGCACGAAATAATGGTGGCCAGTTTCCACCACTGCGTGGAGTCGCTGCCCAGCATCGGAATGATCAGGTAAGAAACGAGGTAGGTGAAGCCGATGGAAACAATGGAAGTAATCCATACCAGCGAAGTGAGCGGGTGCTCGTAGTTCATCTCGTTCACGTTTCCGTATTTTGCTTTGGCGAGTGCGCTGTTGATGAAGTACGCGGCTGCGCTGGCCACCAGCATCACGATGCGCATGATAAAGATCCACACCAGCAACTGCACCTGCACGGTGGGGCTGCTGACGCCCAAAAGAATAAAGGTGATGAGCGCCACGCCGGTGACGCCGTAGGTTTCGAAACCATCCGCGCTGGGCCCGACGGAGTCTCCGGCGTTGTCGCCGGTGCAATCCGCGATCACGCCCGGGTTGCGCGCGTCGTCTTCCTTAATCTTGAAGACAATTTTCATCAGGTCGGAGCCGATGTCGGCAATCTTGGTGAAGATGCCGCCCGCGATTCGCAACGCAGCTGCGCCCAGCGACTCGCCGATGGCGAATCCGATGAAGCAGGGTCCTGCGTAGTCGCCTGGAATGAAAAGCAGAATGAACAGCATGATCAGCAGTTCTACGCTGATCAGCATCATGCCGATGCTCATGCCCGCCTGCAGCGGCGTGTTGTAAATGGGATAGGGCTTGCCGCGCAAGCTCGCGAACGCCGTGCGCGAATTTGCGAAAGTGTTCACGCGAATGCCGAACCACGCCACGCCGTAGCTGCCCGCGATGCCTACCAGGCTGAAGAGCAAAATGATGCCCACGCGCATGGCTTCAAATTTCAGCAGCACGCCGAAATAAAGCACGATGACGATGGCGATGAAAATTTCCAGCAACAAAATGAATTTGCCTTGCGTGATCAGGTAGGTTTTGCAGGTCTCGTAAATCAGCTCGGAAATGTCGCGCATGGACTTGTGCACCGGCAGATTCTTGAGCCGGTTGTAGATCACCAGGCCGAAGATCAGCCCGAACACACAGAAAATCAG